>CALMWA010000001.1 GCA_937873125.1 uncultured Actinomycetes bacterium
CGCTCATCGCCCTGCAAGAAGCGGCAGTTACGCCCGATGACCTCCTCCGACGAGTAGCCGGTGATCCTCTCGAAAGCCGGGTTGACGTAGACGATGGGATTGTTCGGCTGGTTCGGGTCGGTGAGTACGATGCCGTTGAGGCTGGCATTGATAGCGCGCTCCCGCAGGCGAAGTTCCTCCTCGGCCCACTTGCGCTCACTAATGTCCTCCGCCACGGCGATAAAGTACCTCGGCTCGTCGTCGGCACCGTAGACTAAGGAGACGGTCAGGTTGATCCAGACCTGCCTCCCGCCCTTACCGACGACTTGTTTCTCCTCGGTGTAGTCCCGGATCTCCCCGGCCAGCATGTTCACGCCGCGCTCGAAGTCCCGCTCGAAGTCTTCGGGGGTAATGAGGTCGAAGACGCTTATCTGAGAAAGTTCCTCCGGGCTGTAGCCGAGGATATTGCAGAACTTCTCGTTGAACCGGAGCCACTCCCCCTCCAGTCCCACCTGCAAGAAACCGACGGCGGCCTGATCGAAGGTCGCCCGGAAACGCTCCTCGCTCTCGCGTAGCTCTTCCTCCGCCCGCTTGCGCTCGGTGATGTTCTCCGCCGAGCCCTCCGTGGCCACGATCTCACCAGACTCGTCCCGGATCAGCCGGGCGTTGAGCGAGAGTAGAACCTCGCTCCCGTCCTTGCGAAGCGCCCGTATCTCGTAGCCGGAGACCGCATCGTCCTCCCGCAGGGCGCGGAGGAACTCTTGTCTCTGCCGCGGGTCCGCGTAAATTTGCCGGCCTACGTCGGTTACGATCCGTTGCATCTCCTCGGGAGTCTCGTAGCCGAGCATGCGGGCGAGCGCGGGATTCGCCGTCAGGAGGCGGCCATCTATGGCCGTCTGGAATATGCCCTCCACGGAGTTCTCGAAGATACCCCGATACTTCTCCTCGGCTTGCTGCAACGCTACCTCTATGCGACGCCGCTCCGTTATGTCCCTCTGGGTTCCCCAGATGCGGACGAGCATTCCCCCCTCGACGATGCCGTTGAGGTTGTTGAGGAATGTCCTGGCGTTGCCATCCCGGTCGAACTCTCGGGACTCGGCGTCCGTCAGCCGGCACCCGGAGCGGACGAACCGCATGAGGAGATCCAGGTTCTCCGGCTCGGAGACGGGTAACAGGTCATTGAGGCGGACCCCGACCAATTCCTCGGCGTGTTCGTAACCGTACATCCTCGCCATCGCGTCGTTGCACTCGGCGAGGTAGCCGTGGTGGTAAGCGTGCTCGACCATCTCCTGATCAGAGCGTTCCAGGGACAGTGGCTCTTCGAGTTCGATGCGCCAGATGCCCTCCGTGCTCTGAGAGATAAACGTCCGGTAGCGCTCCTCGCTCTCCCGAAGGTCCTCCTCGACGCGCTTCTGGTCGGTTATGTCGTACTGGACTCCCTGCCAGTAGAGAGGTTTGCCCTCCTCGTCACGCACCAGGACGGCCTCGTCCCGCATCCACACCACCCGGCCGTCCGTGGCGATAGCGCGGTACTCTACGCTGAAAGGCTCCCCGGACGCATCGGTCCGGGTCTCCTCGGCCAACACCCTCTCGCGGTCCTCCGGGTGAATTATCTTGAGCCAGTGCTCTTCATCGACCATCTCCGAATCCCGCGGATACCCGAATATGGCCTCGTGCTGCGGACTCATGTAAGTCACGGACTTCGGGTTATCCGACTCGATGGGGTTCTGCACGTAGGTGACGGCCGGTATCTGCTCGACCAGTGTCTTGTAGCGAGTCTCGGTCTCCCGGATCTTCCGCTCGGCTTCCTTGCGCTCGGTGATGTCGCGCACCAGGGTAAGTATGAGCTTGCGTCCCTCGGACTCCAGCAGACCAACCCGCACCTCCACCGGGAAGGTGGTGCCGTCCTTGCGGCGGTGGGTTCCTTCTATGGTAAGCGGAGTTTCGGGTGCTAGACGGCGCCGGATCTCCCGCAGGTCCTCGGGCGTGTAGTCCACCTCTATATCCGGCACGGACATTTGGAGCAACTCCTCGCGGGTGTAGCCGAGCGACTCGCAGGCCCGCCGGTTGACGTCCAGGAAGCGGCCGTCGGGCTCGTAGACGAATATGGCGTCGGCGGCCTGCTCCACGAGGCGCTGGAAACGGTTCTCGCTGCGGCTGAGAGCCTCCTCGGCGCGCCGGCGCTCCCGGCGCTCCTCGGCCTCCCTGAGCTCCCTCTCTATGGCCGCGTTGAGACGGGCCATGTTCTCCTTGGTGATGTAGTCCTGCGCCCCGGACCTCATCGCCTCTACCGCCAGATCCTCCCCAACCTTGCCCGATACGACGATGAACGGCGTGTCGTGGCCGAGCCTCCGCAGCAGCGCGAGCGCCTCCGGAGCTCGGAAGCGCGGCATGAAGTAGTCGGAGATGACCAGCTCCCAGGGCTCTCCGTCATCCACGAGCGCGCGCTGCATATCCTCCGGGGTGTCCACTCGCTGGTAGTCCGGCTCGTATCCGCCGCGCCGCAACTCGCGCAACAGGAGCGCGGCGTCATTCTCGGAGTCCTCCACCAGCAGCACGCGCAGTTTCCGGCGCATCGGCGTCTCGGAGGTTGAGTCCCGGCGCGTGATCGGTCCGCTCAAGCGACCTCGGCTTTCTTTACCGGCGCCTCGACGCCCCCGCGGGCTCCGCCGCCCAGCGTGAAGTAGAAAGCCGCGCCCTCGCCGACCTGGCCCTCGGCCCAGACCCGCCCGCCGTGCCGGTGGACGATGCGTTGCACGGTCGCCAGCCCTATACCGGTCCCCTCGAACTCCTCCGTGCCGTGCAGTCGCTGAAACGCGCCGAAGAGCCGCTGCGCGTAGGCGGCCTCGAAGCCGGCGCCGTTGTCACGCACGCAGTAGACCGGCGCGAGAAATCCCGCTCCCGGCTGCCGGTTCGCGCCGAACTCGATGCGGGCGTCGGGTTTCTTGGAGGTGAACTTCCAGGCGTTGCCGAGCAGGTTCTCCAGCGCCACCGTGAGCAGGTTGGCGTCGCCCTGGGCCATCATGCCTTTCTCGATCACCACCTCCACATTCCGATCGGGTTCCGAGGCTCTGAGGCGTTCGATCACGTCCTCCGCCAGAGCGCTCAGGTTCACGGTCTCCCGGCGCAGGGGCTTGCGGGCCACCCGCGAGAGGTCGAGCAGGTCGTCTATGAGGTTGCCCATGTGCTGGCTCGCGCCGCGCACCCGTTCCAGGTAGTCCTCGCCGTCGTTATCGAGCTTGTCACCGTAGTCCTCGATCAGTATGCGGGAGAAACCGTCTATGGTCCTCAAAGGGGCGCGAAGATCGTGAGAGACCGAGTAGGAGAACGCTTCGAGCTCCCGGTTCGCGCCTTCCAATTCGCGGTTGGCGTCCTCCAACTCCTCGCTGACGCGCTCCGCCCGGTCGCGGCTGCGGACGAGCATCCAGATAATGAAGAAGAGCAGGAAGCTGGTTACCAGTCCACTCAGGAACACGAAGAGTGGCAGCCGGTTACTCCCCCCACGCTCGAAGCCCGGTAGCGCGCTGAAGAACAGGGTCCACTCGCGTCCAGCCACCTCTATCCTGCCCGACTTCTGGTACTTCGCGGCCTGTTGCGCCATCCCGGCGCGCCGGACGCCGTCGTCGTCGTAGAGTAGGCTGCTCTCTGCCGTCTCGCCACCGTCATAGACCTCGAAGTCCAGCGTGGGGTCGAACGCCCCTCCGAAGGTGCTTTTGAGCAGCCCATCCATCCTAAAAGCCCCAACAATAAAACCCTGCAAGGCGCTCCGGCGCTCCGTGATATTCTCCGTGGGCTCGCCTTTCCGGTAGACCGGCATGTAGACGACGAAGCCCGGCCGCATCGAGAGGTCCGCGATGGCGCCCGGCGCGGTCTCGGTCATGACGTAGACCCGGCTGGTCGCCACAGGCTCTCCGGTGTCTCGCGCCCGGTCCATGGCGACGCGGTGCTCGGGTTCGGTGTACTCGTCGCGGCTTATGAGGTCGCGATTCGCCGCGTCCATCGGTCCCACAAACTTCACGGGATAGTAACCGGCACGCTCGCCGCCGGGGTCGAGATCCGGCCGCAGACCGGGCTGGCCTCTCTCTCTGGCCTCCCGGAAGTAGTCTTCTCGTTCAGCCGGGGTTACGTACTCCACGTAGCCCAGCGCCTGCAAACCCTCGAAGCGCTCGCCGGGCGTGATGCCCTCGACGTAGCCGTTCCATTCGTCGGCGGTTACCCGCTGGCTGGCGTAGAACAGGCCGCGGGCGCTGTACATGGCGTCCACGTAGGCGTCCGTACGGCGACCTATAGCCTGCTGGGTCGCGTTGACGGTCTCGTCGAAGCGGACGCCGTTCTGCGCCTGCACGTCCGCACGCACGTAGAGCCCCGCGAGGGTGGTGAGGATCAGCGCGACCAGCAGCACCATGTAAGCCGCCGCGCCGCGCCGCAAGTGACGCCCCAACCTGCCCGGCCACTCGAACAGAGATCTCAACCCGCGCTCCACCAGATCCACCTCAAAAACCGCCCGGGTATGGTTCTCCGGCAGGGAGCACGCCCACCACGGCCGGCTCTCGCAGGGGGTCTGTGTCATCTCTCAATTCAGCCTCACCGGACCAATCTTCAGGCACACTCTCCAGCCGATACTCCAACCGGCATTCCGGCTGTCGAACGAGTGCACCCCGCGCACCGCCAACATGCGGGTAGCGCGTAGCGGAAGCATATCCCCACCGTCGGCGCCACGACCATCCTTCCTAGCAGCCCTCGACCCGTCGAAGAAGCATCGGGCCGAGCCGGGATCCCAACATCCGAGCATGGGTATGTTAACCGCCGTGATAGCCCCTCGCAAGGCGCTCCGCGAGGCGATCCACGACTGTGGAACTCTCTGCTCGGAACCACCCGCTTGCGCCGTCGGAGTTTCTACATAAGAATGCACGAGTCTGTACACCCTATAACAGAACGGTACACCACATGACCTCATCTATTCCAGGACGCCTGAAACGGCTCCCCGAACTGGCCCAAAACCTCTTCTGGACCTGGCGTCCTGACTCGCAGCGTCTGTTCTCCGGCCTCGATCCGGCCCTCTGGGAGACGACCGAACACAACCCGGTCCGGCTCCTGAACGAGACCGCGAACCTCGAGTCCGCCGCCGGAGATGCCGCGTTCGTGGACGCATACGACCGCGCCCTGCAAGACCTCGACTCCTATCTCGCCCGCCGCGACACTTGGATGAACCGCGTCTATCCGAGTATGGACGGCAGGATCGCGTACTTCTCCGCCGAATTCGGACTGCACGAGAGCCTGCCGATCTACTCCGGCGGCCTCGGCGTCCTCGCGGGCGACCACGTGAAGAGCGCCTCGGACCTGGGCGTCCCCCTCGCCGGCGTGGGCCTCCTCTACTCGGAGGGCTACTTCCGCCAACGCCTGGACGCCGCCGGTGTCCAGCAGGAAGTCTACGAACCTTTCGACCCACGGAACCGTCCCGTTCTCCCCGCCCGCGACGCCGAAGGTCGGGAGGTCCATGTCTCCATCCCGTTCCCCGGCCGCGAGCTTCACCTGAAAATCTGGGAGGTACAGGTCGGTCGCGTCTCGCTCCTCCTGCTCGACGCCGACGTTCCCGAGAACGGTGAGGAAGACCGCGCGCTCACCGCCCGGCTCTACGGCGGCGACTCGCGCACCAGGATCTCGCAGGAGTTGATCCTGGGCGTCGGCGGCGTCCGCGCCCTGCGCGCCCTGGAGATCCATCCCGCCGTCTTTCACATGAACGAGGGCCACGCCGCCTTCTCCGTCCTCGAACGCATGCGCGAGCTGGTGGCCGATGGCACAAGCTTCGACGAGGCCCGCGAGCGCGTCACCCGCAACACCGTCTTCACCACCCACACCCCCGTCCCCGCCGGCCACGACCATTTCGCTCCGGACCTCTTCGAGGAGTTCACCACAGGATGGCCGGAGGCTCTGGGTACAAACCGGGAGGGACTCTGGTCCCTCGGCCACAAGGGGGAAGAGTGGGGCGCGACCTTCAACATGACCGTGCTGGCGATGAACCTCTCCGCGACCCGCAACGCCGTCTCCGAACTGCACCGCGACGTCTCCGTGGAGATGTGGGACTACCTCTTCGACAGTAGCGCCGGCAGGCCCATCACCCACGTAACCAACGGCATTCATACCTGGAGCTGGCTCTCCCCCGCCCTCTATGAACTCTTCGAGCGCCACTCCGCCGGCCGCGCCTGGCGCGAGGTCGTCGAGGACGCCTCGGTCTGGTCCTTCGTAGAGGAGATACCTGACCGGGATCTCTGGGAGGCCCGCCGCGCCACGAAGCGCGGCATGACGGAGTTCGTCAACCAACGCCTCCGCCTGCAGCGCGAGCGAACCGACAGCTCGGCCCCCGCTCAGGCGCTCGACCCGGAGGCGCTCACCCTGGGCTTCGCCCGCCGCTTCGCTACCTACAAGCGCGCGACCCTGCTGCTCTCCGACCCGGAGCGTCTGCGCCGCATCGTCAAGGACTCCGACCGGCCCGTGCAGTTCGTCTTCGCCGGCAAGGCCCACCCGGCAGACGAGCCAGCCAAGGAGTTCATCCGTGCGCTCTACGCCGCCGCCGGAGCCGAGGATCTCGCCGGCCACATCGTCATCCTCGAAGATTACGACATGAACGTGGCGCGCCACCTCGTGCAGGGCGTGGACGTGTGGCTCAATAACCCGCGCCGCCCCCTGGAGGCCAGCGGCACCTCCGGCCAGAAAGCCTCGCTCAACGGCGCCCCCAACTTCAGCGTCCTCGACGGCTGGTGGCCCGAGGCGTACAACGGCAAAAACGGCTGGACCATCGGCACGGACAAAGAGTACGCCAACCTCGAAGAACAGGACGCCGCCGACTCCGAGTCGCTATACACGACGCTGGAGGAAGCCTTGATCCCGCTCTACTACACCCGCGACGATTCCGGCATCCCCGGCGGCTGGGTCGAGATCACGAAAGAAGCCATAAGCACGGTAGCCCCGGTCTTCTCGACGCAGCGCATGGTCCAGGACTACGTCCACAAACTCTACGTGCCGCGGATAGTCCCTGCCAGGTAAGAGCAGCTAATAAGAGAGACCGCGCCGCCAGCGCCCCACCCCGAGCAGGCCCCGGAATGCCTCTGCGAGCCTTTCGCGTGCCCGCAGGAGGTCTTCGCGCAGCCAGAGATCCAGATCCTCCCGTACCCGTTCGTGCTCCCGCTCGAAGTCCGGGTCGTCGTAGTAGAGCGGCAGGGAGGCAAGCTCCCGCTGGCGGACGCGGGAGGCGGCGGTGAGCGCTTCGAGCAGGGAGAAAGTCTCGCGATTCAACCAAATCTCCTGCTGCAAATAGTATCTCTCTCTAGGTCGTCTACGGCCCGATCGATCTTTTTGGCCGGCGCCCCGTCGAAGGGACCGGAACCGGAGACATACTCCAGCGCCGCCCTAAACTCCTCGACCAACGAAACTATGGAGAGCTGGATGCTCTCGACCGTCTCCACCCGTCGCCCGTAGCCGATCTCGTGCTCCGTCTGCTTGCGGGCGAAGAAGTACCCAACGATCCCTCCCGCGCCGGTGAAGGCCACGTAAGAGAATAGGCTCCACGCCAGATCCAGTAAGAGCGGTCCCATACGGGCTCAAGGACCCTCCCCGGAAGGACCCCGCCGCGGCGGATGCACCACGTAAACCACCCGTCCCTGCACCCGAACCTCTTCGGCCGGGACCACTATCTCCTCGTGGTCCCCGTTCTCCGGCCTGAGCCGCACCGACGCCCCCTCCCGTCGCAGCCGCTTGACCGTGACCTCCTCGCCACCCCGCAACAGCGCCACGACCACCGCCCCGTCCGGTGGGGCCTCGTCTTCCTCCACCACCAAGAGGTCCCCGTCCTCGATCCTCGCCCCCACCATGCTCTGTCCCACCACCCGCAAGAGATAGCGCCGCCCCCCGGAGCGCGAAGCGAGCAACTCCGCCGCCAGCGAGTAAGCCTCGTCCCCGAAGGCCACCGCCTCCAGCCCGCGCCCTGCCGCCGTCCTCCCGAGCAACGCCATTCGCCCGGACGCCTCCCAGCCCTTCTCCGTGAGCCGCAGCGCCCTCGCCATCCCCCCCTCCCGCGCCACGTACCCTTCCTCCTCCAGCTTTCTCAGGTGATAGTAGACGCTCTGCGAACTCCGCAAGCCCACTGCCGTCCCTACCTCGCGTATGCTCGGTGGCCCACCCGTTCCCGAACGCCGCGCCAGGTAACGTAAGATCTCCACCCTCCGGGGATGTAAGTGCTCATCCATCTATACAACATCCTAGCGAAATCCATCTGATGTGTCAAACAAATGTTTGATATATGAACCTGCTGCGAAACACCGCGAATGTGGGGTCTGCAAGCAGACGGTTTTCGTCCGGCGCGGGGACGAACTGGCTGCCACCGGGGCAAAGTGCGACCCCTTACCAGATTGTGTCCCGTCTACGAACCCCACCGAACACTGCATCCTCCCGGAACGTCTCCCAAAAGCGAGGCGAAAACGTCTTGACATTCTTATTTAACTAAGTTAATATTCAGATCATAGATCGGAGGCTAGTGGTTTTGGGCATCAAGGAGCGCAGACAGAGGCAGAGGCAGCAGTTAAGGGAGGGCATCCTGTCCGCCGCGCGCGAGATCGCCTCTGTCGAGGGCTGGCAGGCGGTCACCATCCGCAAGATCGCCGGGCGCATCGAGTACAGTCCGCCCGTGATCTACGAGCACTTCGAATCCAAGGACGAGATCTTCCTGGAGCTCATGCGGATGGGCTACGCCGGGCAACTCGAAGCCGTCGAGGCCGCCGCGAGCGCCGCGAGCGATCCCGAGGAAGCTCTGCTCGAAATGGGCCACGCCTGGATGGACTTCGCTTTCCGATCCCCCGACCTCTACCAGGTCATGTACGGCCTGGGCGGTGTGCCATTCTCCGCCGCCGAAACCCGGAAGGAGGGAGAGAAGATCGCTGTCCCTATGGTAAAGGCGATAGAGGAGATCCTCAGAAAGGATGGTAGGAAGGTCCAAGACCTAGAAGGAAAGGTGACGCTGCTGTGGGCCACCGCGCACGGTCTCGTCGCCCTCACTATGGTCGGGCGGATACCAGGCGGCCAGGAAGAAGCCCGTAGCCTCGCCGAGCAGACCATCCGCGACTACCTCACGGCCTGGCGAACCGCTTAGGAGGTGAAAATCCCCTTTTTTGACCTTTACTTAACTTAGTACGGAAACTGAAAACCGTTAATGCAAGGGAGCAACTATGTCCATGCAAGAAGGGAAGGATCGGATGTCGGAACACGACAACAAGGCGCTGTGGGAACCCTGGTTAGAGCTCTGGAACGGGAACCTGGCCGTCGCCGATGAAATCATCGCGCCGGGCTTCGTCGCTCATTTTGCTCCTGCAGGCAACAGTCCCGGTGAGGTGCGCGGTCCTGAGGGGCTGAAGCAGTGGATCGGGGGTACGCTGCAAAGTTTCGCCGACTATAGCTTTACGACCACCGTTGGTCCTCTCGCCGACGAAGACAAGGTCGCTGGCCGGTGGGTCTTTCGCGCGGTGTATCAGGGCGGCATACCTGGATCTTCGCCCGACGCGATCGGGAATCGCATCGAGTACGCAGGCATGGACATCATCCGCGTCGAATCTGGGAAGATCGCCGAGTACTGGCTGTGCGCGGACATCCTGCAACTGCTCCAACAGGTGGGAATGATTCCTTCCTGAACCCGGTCGAACTTCTCGCGCATCACACAGGGCCGGCGACCTCCTTCGGCCTTTACATAACTCATAGAGAGGAGCGTTCGTGATGGCAGAGACGGACGAGGCATGGGTGGCTACCGGCACCGAGGTCGTCATGCCGTACGAGGGTGGGCCGGAGGTGCTCGAGGTCCGGCGGCGGGAGTTGTCTGGCCCGGGACCGGGGCAGGTTATGGTCCGGGTCGAGGCGGCGGGCGTCTCCTTCGCCGAGGTGCAGATGCTCAGAGGGCGTTACTTCAGCCAGCCCAAGTTCCCCTTCGTGCCGGGCTACGATCTGGTGGGAACGGTGGAAGAGGTTGGCGAGGGTGTCGACGAAGGGTTGCTAGGTAAGCGGGTGGCCGCGCTCACGGAGACCGGGGCTTGGGCCGAAAAGGTATCGGTCAACGCGGGAATGCTCGCGACGGTACCCGGCGGACTGGATTCCGCCGATGCGGTGGCGGCCGTCACCAACGGAGTTACCGCCTGGCAGATGCTGCACCGCGCCGCGAGGGTACAGCCCGGTAAGACGGTGGTGGTGCATGGGGCTTCGGGAGGGGTTGGCTCGCTGCTCGTCCAGCTCGCGCGGTTGGCCGGGGCGGAGGTGATCGGGACCGCTTCGGCGTCGAAACACGCGGGGGTGCGCGCCCTGGGCGCCGTCCCCATCGACTACCGCAACGAAGACGTGCCGAAGAGAGTACGCGAGATCTCACCCGAAGGAGTGGACGCCGTGTTCGACCACGTGGGTGGACCAGGCTTTGTCGATTCATGGCGGATGCTCCGCCGGGGCGGAACGTTGGTCTCCTACGGCTCGGCGTCCACGCTCAAAGGCACCGGACATCGACTCGCTCCCTACCTCCCGATCTTCGCCCGCATCCTGCTCTGGAGCGTTCTGCCGAACGGCAAGCGTGCGACCTTCTACTACGTAAAGCGCTGGCCCAAGCACTTCCAGGAGGACCTCTCGACGGTCCTATCGCTACTCGCCGAAGGGAAGATCGCGTCTAGAGTCGCGCGCCAGATACCGCTGGAGAGAGCGTCCGAGGCGCTCGGGCTCCTGGCTTCGGGCAAGGTGAGCGGCAAGGTCGTGCTCGTACCCGAACCCAGAGCCAAGGAGTAATCGACTCGCCATCCGGCAGACCCACCCCCGCGGCACCGGATAGTGTGTCCTTCGGAGCTTTTTGGTTCGCCCCAAGTGACAACCCGTCGCTGAGACTCTTTAGATGCAAACCGATGCGAACGCGCGTAAAGGGGGCTCTCCGGATCCGGGGAGCCCCCTTTCGTCGTCTGCGGTGTACAGAAACTCTACGCCGCCGACACCTTTGTCTTGAAGGTTAGTTCGCCGTCTGAGCGGTCCACGACGATGGTGTCGTCGGGGCCGAACTCGCCGCCGATGATGCGGCTGCTAAGAGGGTTCTCTATGTAGCGCCGAATCGCACGCGCCAGCGGACGTCCGCCGAACTTAGGGTCGTAGCCCTCCTCGGCGAGGAACTCCTTGGCGGCCTGGGTGACCTCGACCTGCACGCGCTGGCTCTCAAGGTGCTTGTTCATGCGCCGCAGCATGATGTCCACTATCTGCAGCACGTCCTCCTTAGTGAGCGGCTGGAAGACGATGATCTCGTCCACCCGGTTCAGGAACTCCGGCCGGAAAGTCCGCTCCAGAGCCTCCGTCGCCCGCCGCTCGGTCTCCTTGAAGTCCACGCCGTCGCCGGAGGTGAACCCGAACTGCTTGGTCGAGACGAGGTGCTGGCTGCCGACGTTCGAGGTCATGATGATGACCGTATTCTCGAAGTTGACCGTCCGGCCCTTGGCATCCGTGAGGCGTCCGTCGTCCAACACTTGTAGCAGCGTGTTGAACACGTCCGGGTGGGCCTTCTCGATCTCGTCGAACAAGACTACGCTGTACGGGCGGCGACGCACCCGCTCGGTGAGCTGGCCGGCCTCTTCGTAACCGATGTAGCCCGGAGGCGCCCCGACGAGTCGGGAAACGGTGTGCGACTCCTGGTACTCGGACATGTCTATCCGGATCATGGCGTCCTGGTCGCCGAAGAGGTACTCGGCGAGCGTCCTAGCAAGCTCCGTTTTACCGACACCTGTCGGACCGAGGAAGATGAAGCTCCCGACCGGCCGCTTCGGGTCCTTGATGCCGGCCCGCGCCCGGCGGATAGCTTCCGCCACGGCCTTCACCGCCCGGTCCTGGCCCACAACCCGCTCGTGCAGCACAGCCTCCAGGTTCAAGAGACGCTCGGCCTCCTCCTGGACGATGTTCGTAGCCGGTACGCCGGTCCACTCTTCGAGTATCCGGGCGATGTCCTCGCGGCAGACCTCCGGCGCGTCGGTCTCCCGGCGTCCGGCCCAGCCCTCCTGCGCCTGCTCCAACTCGGCCTTGAGCTGCTCCTGGCGCTGCTTGAGTCCGGCGGCCTTCTCGTAGTCCTCGGCGCGCACGGCGTCGTCCTTCTCGCGTTCGAGGGAGGCTATCTCCTCCTCGATCCGCTTCACGTCCACCGGCGGCACCGTCGAGCGCAGCCGCACCTCGGCCGCGGCCTCGTCCAGCAGGTCTATGGCCTTATCCGGGAGCAGGCGGTCGGTGATGTAGCGGTCACCGAGCCCTGCGGCGGCGATTATGGCCTCGTCGGAGATCCGAACGCGGTGGTGCGCCTCGTAGCGGTCGCGCAGCCCGAAGAGGATGGCGACCGTCTCGTCCACCGTCGGCTCGTCCACGAGCACCGGCTGGAAGCGGCGCTCCAGCGCCGGGTCCTTCTCCACATGCTTGCGGTACTCGTCGAGCGTCGTCGCGCCGACGACCTGCAATTCACCGCGGGCGAGGGCGGGCTTGAGCATGTTCGAGGCGTTGACCGCCCCGTCAGCCCCGCCGGCGCCGACGATCTGGTGCAGCTCGTCGATGAACAGGACGATATCCTTCTCCTCCTGCTGCAGCTCCTTGATCATCTGCTGCATCCGCTCCTCGAAGTCTCCCCGGAAGCGGGTGCCGGCCACGAGACCACCAACGTCCAGCGCCAGAACGCGCTTACCCTTCAGCGACTCCGGGATGTCCTCGCTCACGATACGCTGCGCGAGCCCCTCGGCCACGGCGGTCTTACCGACGCCAGCCTCTCCGATGAGCACCGGGTTGTTCTTGGTGCGGCGGGAGAGTATGCGAACTACGCGCGCTATCTCCTCGGCGCGGCCGATCACCGGGTCGAGTTCGCCGTTCCGGGCCATCTCGGTGAGGTCGCGGCTGACCTGATCCAGGACCGGCGTCCGGCTCGGTGGCCCCTGCTGGCCTCCGCCCATGCCCGGACCGCCAGCCATCGCGCCCGGCATCCCGGCGCCGGGATTCATCTGGGCGCCACGCTGCTGCATGAGGCGCAGGATCTCACGCCGCAGAGCCTCCGCGTCGCTAGCGCCGTGCTGCTGCAGAATGCGATAAGCGTTACCGTCGCCCTCGCCGAGCAACCCGAGCAACAAGTGCTCGCTACCGACCTGACCCGCGCCCATCTGCCGGGCGGCAGCGAACGAGAGCTGAAGCGCCCGCTTCGCGCTGGGCGTAAAGGTGTAGACCTCCTCGCCGGGGTCCCCACGGAACTCGCTGAAACGCGCGCGCATACCGTCCACGTCCGCCCCAGCCCGGCTCAGGGCCTCCGTCGCGACGTTCTCACCGGTCACGATGCCCGCGAGCAGGTGGTCTGTACCAATGGCCGCCGTCCGGGTAGTGCCGGCCGAAGCCTCGCGAGCGCGCATCACGGCCTCCTGCGCTTCCGTGGAGAGCATCCCGAACATGCTGCCCGGCCCCTGATTTTGCTGCTGTATGAGGTTCTGGAGCATGTCGAACGGGTTCACGTCACCCCCGCCACTCCCGATCATCCCGAGCCGCCGCGCGCACTGCGTGCAGAGGTAATTCGTCACGCGCTGATCCCCCTGCTGCTGAAACACCTGCACGCTCGCCGGCCGCACTCCACAATTCTCACAGATCATCTAAAAATCTCCCATCCATCTGAAATCTAAGTCTTTCACGCTCATATTTTATTACCGAAAATTGATAGATCAAGAGCAGTATAGGGTACTGAGCCGACGAGTAGCTGGCCTGACGCATTCGTATAATTGGTGGCGAGGAGGACGGAGCGAGAGGAGACGGTGTTTTGAGGATAGCGGTCTTGACTAGCGGGGGTGACGCGCCGGGGATGAACGCGGCGGTGCGGGCGGTGGCGCGCACGGCGTTCTTCCAGGGGTGGGAGGTCATGGCGGTATCGGCCGGCTACCGGGGGCTTTTGGAGGGCAGGATCCAACCGATGAGTCGGCGCCATCTCGGGGGCATCATCCACCGGGGCGGGACGGTGCTGGGGACGGAGCGCTCGGCGGAGTTCGCCACCCCTGAAGGTCAGCGTAAGGCGGCCGGGAAGCTAGAAGAGGCCGAGATCGACGGTCTGATCGTCATAGGCGGCAACGGTAGCCTGACGGGCGCGCTGAAGCTGGCCGAGCTTGGGGTGAACGTAGTCGGCATCCCGGCCTCTATAGACAACGACGTGTGGGGTACGGACACCGCCATCGGGGTGGATACAGCGCTCAACACGGCCCTCGAAGCCATAGACCGCATCAAGGACACGGCGAGCAGCCACCACCGGGCGCACGTGGTCGAGGTCATGGGGCGCGACTGCGGATATCTGGCGTTGATGAGCGCTATCGCGGGCGGGGCGGAGGCGGCCGTTATCCCCGAGTTCGAGCCCCGGCCGGAGGCGCTCTTGCTGTTCATGAAGATGGCTTACGAGCAGGGCAAGTCGCACTTTATCGTTGTCGTGGCGGAGGGAGCGCCGCTCTCGGCGGAGGAACTGCACGAATATTTCAACAACGAAGGCACCTATGACTCCCGCCTGACGGTCGTCGGACACATCCAGCGGGGAGGCAGCCCCACGGCCTCGGACCGGATACTGGCGAGTCGGTTCGGGGAAGCGGCCGTAGAGGCGCTCGCCGATAGCGAAGCCGGAATCATGGTGGGGTTGAGAGGCGAGAACATCGAGCGTGTCCCACTTAAGGAGGTCGTCGGGAAGAATCGTCCCCTGGATCCAGGTCTCTACAAGATGGCCGAGGTGCTGGCCGAACTGCCGGAATAACCGACCGCGTCGGGGTATATTCTTCCGACGAACGAGAATCGACCAAAGAACCGAGGAGATCGACTTGCAGGAGCGCGGACTGGTAGGACTCGAAGCCCGGACGGCGGATGGCGAGGAAGCTGGCCGCATCAGCGAAGTCATCACCGACGAAGAGAGCGGCGAGGTGACGCACGTCATGGTGGAGACCGAAGAAGGCGACCAGATCGAGCTCCCGATCACGGCCGTCGTGCTCGACCCGGAAGCGGACTTCGCCACCTTCCACGCCGACCGCTCGGACGAGGAGCCCGGAGATCACGTCGATGATGCGGAGCAGCCCGCGGGCTACGCGCCACTCGAATCCGACGAAAAAGACTACCTGCACGAGGGACAGTTCGTCACCGAACCGGAGAGCGTCGAGGAGGCGCAATCGGAGGAAGATCTCGCGCGCGAGGATTGGGAGGACGAATCCTACACCGCCGATTCCGGCTACCCGCGCAACGACGCCTACGTGGATCCCGAGACCGACGACGAGACGGTGGATCCCCTCCTGAAAGACAACGAGAGCCTGCAAGACGACGTGGCGGACCTCCTCGACGGCACGGGCCTGCGGGTTCGTTCCGAGAAGGACGGCGTCGTAGAGCTTACTGGGTCTTCACCCACGCAGGAGGATCTGGAAGCAATCCTCGCGGAGTTGATGGGCCTCAACGGCGTGCTGGAGGTGGACACCACGGACGTGGAGATCAACTGACCGGGACTAGACAGTGTTGGAGTGTTTCACGACCGTCCGGATCTCCAACCCTCCGCGCACCCGTTGGATTAGGTCGACCGTCATCTCGGCCGGGTCGCAGGCCGCGACGAGGTCCTTCAGTAGAGTGGCCGCCAGGTCCTCGGCGAACGCGCCCCTGTCACGGAAGCCCCACAGGTAGAGCTTCATCGCCTTCGACTCCAGAAGTTTCTCTTTGGGCCGATAGCCCAACTTCAAGTCGTAGAAGTCCGGCTGGCCGGTTACGGGGCAGATCGCGGTTAGCTCGTTCGTCGTGAACTCGACGACCGCGTCCGTCTCGCCATGGTTCCACGGTACGGTATCCAACCCCTCCGTTCCGACGGGTCCTCGCGTCTCGCGTCCCAGAACCTGGTTATCTTGCATAGCGGTCTCCTCTCACCGGTTAGGCTCAGTCGACGCTATATTACCGCGACGACCGCGTTGGACCGTTTCTAAGAAGGTTCGTCGCGGGGTTCTATCCGGATCTCGTTGACGGCGGCGTGGGCCGGCTGCTTGAGCGCGTGGCCTACGGAGGCGGCGACGTCCTCGGGGTCCAGGACCTTCGCCCCCGTAGGCTCCCCGTAGAGCTTCAGCGCCTCCGCGTCGCCGCTGAGGCCGAGGAGGCCCGTGGCGACGTTCCCCGGTTGGATCGTGGTGACCTTCAAGCCGGTTCCGGCGGTCTCTAGTCGCAGGCCCTGAGAGAGCGCCTCTACGAAGAACTTGCTGGCCGAGTAGATCGCGAGCCCCGGATAGACTGTCCTGCCGGCGTCAGAGGAGATATTGATAATATGTCCCCGGCCCCGCTCCAGCATCCCCGGCAACACCGCGCCGACGCAGTAGATCGCGCCCTTGCAGTTCACCTCGACCGTCCGTTCCCACTCGTCTTCGCGCAGGTTCTTCATCAGCGTGTAGTACATGACCCCCGCGCAGTTCACGAGTATGTCCACCGGCCCGAGTTCGGCCTCCGTGCGCTGCACCAGCTCCCTGACCTGCGTACGGTCCGTAACGTCCGTCGCCACGACCAGGCTCTCGCCGTCCAGCGTGGCCCGGACCTCGCGAAGCGCCTCTTCCCGGCGGGCGGCAAGCGCGACGCTGGCGCCTTCTAGGTCGAGAGCGCGGGTGACCGCCGCCCCGATACCGCTCGACGCCCCCGTGACCACCGCGACCTTGCCTGAGAGATAACCGTCAGCCACGCCGGTCCGCTCTCTGTAGAGCAGGCGCATCGATCCAACCTTGCCGGGCGAAGTACCGGACGTAGGTCTCTATGAGATCCCGATCGAACGTCGGCCGCCGCGGACCGCCGCTCCGCAGCGCGGCGCGGGTGTTCCGGTCGTCGTATTCGTTGCCATCCCGTAGCTCGTCCACCCCCGGCGCGGCTCCGCGCAGAATGCCGCCTACCGCGTCTTCCTCGCGGTGCGACACGGCTTTCACTGCCTCGATCCACTCCCCGTAGGGCAACCGCTGCAGTGGATATCCCAGCTCTGCCAGGCAATCGAACAGATCCGTCGCGGGCATGGGGTCCGGGTCCGCAAGATGGTACGTCCCCCCGATGGCCGTGGACTCGGAGGCGAGATGCAGTATCGCCCCGGCCACGAAGTCCACCGGTGTCATCTCCATCAGCCAACCTTCGACCTCCGGTGCGGCCCCGAGCCGCAGGGACTCCACGATCACCACCCCCAGCAAGTCCCGCGGATTTGAAGCGCCCGACGCACTATGCCCGGAGATGTTACCCGGACGGTACACACTCACCGACAAACCGCGCTCCGCCGCCCGCCAAACGAGGCTCTCGGCCACCCATTTGGATTGTCCGTAGCCGTTCTCCTGAGCACCGGCCAGGATGTCCAGGTCCGCATCTTCCTCGCAGAGACCCACGTTGGCCGGGAAGACGCCGTTGGTGGAGACGTAGTGTACGGGCTTCACCGCGTGGCGACAGGCCAGGCGCAGAACCTCCCGTGTGCCGTCCACGTTCGCAGCCTTCAGGGCGGAGTACGGGTAGACTAGGTTAACGGCCGCGCCGGCGTGGATCACAAAGTCCGCCTCCCGCGCCAATACGTCGAAGTATTCTTCGCCCATTCCGAGCAACGGCTCTCCGAGGTCGCCCGCCGCCACCACGACGCGCTCCGAGCAGGCGGCGTCCTCCAGACCGTAGCTCCGCAGGTTCGCCCGGACGGTCTCCAGCGGGTCTTCGTCACCGCGCGGGCGAACGAGGCAGTGAAGGCGGGCGTCCGTGGTGGACAGCAACCCGTCGAGTAGGAACGCTCCGAGGAAGCCGGTCGCGCCGGTCAAGAAGACATTTTCGGCAGCACGCAGGGTCTTCGCGCTGCTCGCGTTCGCGCTTGCGTCCGCGGGTTCCGGGGTGATCTCCGGTTCGAGGGTGGCTTCGGCGCGCAGGTTATCGGCGGAGATCGGGGCCGCCTCGCTCGAATCGCCGCGTTGCAGCGTCTCGATCCTGTCGCACAACCCTTCGACCGTCGGGTTCTCGACGAACAGCGGCATGGAGACGTGAACGCCGAAGCTCTCCTCGACGCGGCCGGAGAGTTGGGCGGCGGCCAGCGAGTGGCCGCCGAGATCGAAGAAGTCGCTCTCGGGACGCGCCTCGCCCTCTTCCAGGCGCAGGATTTCCTCCCAGATCCCGGCGAGCAGCGATTCCTTCTCCGAACGCGGAGCATCCGGTGCAAGCTGTACGACGGGACGCTCGGTATCCGGGCTGGACCGGCTTGGACGGGGTGGAGGTGGGGGAAGTTGTTCGCGGTCCACCTTGCCGGAGGCCGCCTGGATCGGTAGTGACTCCAGCTCCACGTAGACCGCCGGGACCGCGTAGTGCGGCAGGCTCTCTTGCAGAACGCTCCGAACCTCCGGGCCACGCCCCGTCTTCGGGTCCAGGCTCCATCCTGAGAAGCGCCCCTTGTCCTCCGAGTCCCTCACGACATATGCCACGAGCCGTTTGTCCTCGCCCTCAGCTCCCTCAGCGACCACCACGCAAGCTCGCACGGCGAGATCCTTCTCGATGGCGGCCTCGACCGCGCCGAGCTCGACACTGTAACCCCGGATCTTGACCATGAAGTCCACGCGCCCCAGTATCTCCAGGCTCCCATCCGGTAGGATGCGCGCCCTGTCCCCCGTCCGGTACATCCGGGCGGTGTCAGACGGGGAGAACGGGTCTTTGGGGAAGCTCTCCTCGGTCTTCTCCGGCAGGCCCAGGTACCCACGCGCCAAGCATTCGCCCCCGACGAACAGCTCTCCGGCCTCCCCATCGGGGACGGGCCGTCCGTCCTCGTGCAGTACGTACAGGTGTTCTGGGTCCATCGGCCGGCCGACGGGACAGTAGGTCGAGTCGGGGTGCTCGACCAGCTCTCCGAGGTCTCCGGCAGCGATCTCATGCGTCTCGCTGCAGCTGTAGACGTTCATCAGGCGGGCGTTCGGCAACAGGCTCATGGCGCGGTGGGCCAGCGTACGGGTAACGACCTCACCGTTCAGCCAGAGCGTCCGCAGGGCGCGAAGCCGCTCTGAAACGTCCGGCCCGCTGGCGTTTAGAACGGCTTCGAGCAGGGAGGGTGTGACGAGCGTCTCCGTAACCTCGTACTTCTCCAGAAAGCCGACGAGGGCTTTCGGATCGTAGATGACGTCGTCCGGGATCACGATGGTCGCCGCACCCCGCAAGAGCGGCCGCAGCATCTCCCAGATAAAGAACACGTTGCACCCGACCCGGTCGCCGGGACCATAATCGCTGACCCCGAACCGCCACAGATAAGACCGCACCGGCGCGCGATGCGGGTTCGCTATCCCTTTCGGCTTCCCCGTCGTCCCCGACGAGTACGAAACGAACGCCAGTTTCTCCTGATCTACCGGAACGTTCTCGACCGAAATGTTCTCCGCTGGGAGACCCTCCAGTCTCTCCTCCCAGCCCTCATCCAGATACAGTACCTCCATCCCGTCCGGCAGTCGCTCGGTGTGACGCTCCCGCGTAAGGGTTATGTGAGGCTTCGCATCCACGGCAACTTCTTCCAGGAGAGACGGCGGATAGGCCAACTCCAGCACGAGATAAGCGCCGCCGGCCTTCAGGGCGCCGAGGCACGCGACCACGTACTCCGCGCACCGCTCCATATAGACGCCGACCAGACTATCGGGACCGACCCCCGACTCCTGGAGACGGGCCGCCAGGAGGCTCGCCCGCCGGTCCAGCTCCGCATAGGTTAGAGAAACATGCTGGTCCACGAGCGCGATGGCCTCGTGAGTGCGCCGGGCCTGCTCTTCGAACAGCTCGTGCAGACAAGGGTCTTTCGGGCGCGCACTCATGCCGCCCCCAGCCGGGACCGCGTTCGACCTACGTTCACGGCAGGGCGACACGCGCGCCGTCCCATGATACTTCGCGAAACGCCCCACGCGTCCGTGTCCGACCCGGCTCCAAATGTCCATCGCATAGTCAGCCTTTCCTCCTAGAATTCTCGCGTTCGGATCTACTTCATAGTTCAAGCATCAATCGGAATGCAACAGAGTGTCGCGGCAGTGATGCCGCGGGCCATGCTCCGGCGAAGACCGAGAGCGAAGCAGCCCGGAAAGCATTGCGGGCCATACTACCCCGGCAAGACTGTCATAAAAGGAATTACTTCGAAGATTTCTTTAAGATAAGGTTAAGTTTCGTTAACACGGGGACGCGCCGCAGCTCTCGACTGCGGGCGCGTCCCCGATGTGTTGTGGCTTCTATCCTCCCAACTGGCTGATTATCTCGCGCACCGCCAGTACGGCGAAGAGCAGTACGGAGGCGCCGAGGATTATGTTGGAGAGTAGGCCGCTGCGGTATTCGCGGTTCACGCGGCGGTTCAAGAGCCACATCAGCGTGATCGCCAGGAACGGCATGAACAGAGCGCCCAGAGAAGCGTAGGTGATAATGACCCACACCGGTTCGTCCAGGGCGAAAAGCACCATCGGGGGGAACGTGATCCATACCAGGAACCCCCGGAACCACACGCCCTTCTCGGAGAGATAGTCTTCGCCCTGTTCCTCCGGCACCCGGCGGATCGTCCGGATCATGTCGCCGAAGATATACGCGCCGCCGTTCCACGCCCCGGTGATGGAGCTGGTCGCCGCTGCCCAGAACCCGATGAGGAACAGCCAACTCGCCACCGCCCCAAACCTCTCAGCTATGGGGTCGGAGAGCGCGACGAGCCCGCTTTCGTCGGAGATGCTCTTGCCGCCGGCGAATAGTAGCTCCGTCCCGATGACCAGCATCGCCACCATGAACAGGCCCGTCATGATGTATCCAACGCCGAGGTCGGTACGCATCATCGGGATCCAGGCCGGCCGCCGCCAGCCGCGCTCGCGCACCCAGTACGTGTAGGAGACGAGCGTGAAGGTGCCGCCCACACCCCCGATGACCGCCAGCGCGTAGGGCAGCGAACCCTCCGGTATTCTCGGGACGACCGTTCCCAGGGCGAGCTCCCCGATGTTGGGACCGAGAAAGAGCGCCAGCCCCACGACGGTAATGAACATGATGCCGACGAAGGCTTCCATCACCTTCTCGAAGAGTCCGTACTTCCCGATGATGCAGATCAAAAAACCGAATACCATCGAGTGCAGGACCGCCCACGCCCAGAAAGGCATCAGACCGGGGAACATGGCATCCGCCGCCAGCGCCGAGGCCGAGGGCGCCGCCGCCCCGAAGAAGAACGTAACCAGAGCGAGGTAGACGATGAAGTAGCCCGTCGCCCACCAGCCCATGGAATGCCAGCCATCGAGGATGGTCGTCTTCGTCGCCATGTACCAGCGCCCGAGCCCTTCGGTCAGGGCGAACTTCAGGACAGCGCCGAGGATTATGGCCCAGATCAAGACCGTCCCATACTCCGTCCCCGCCGTGAGCGACGAGACCATGTCGCCAGCCCCCACGCCCGTCGCCGCGACCACCAAACCCGGCCCGACGAGCTTCAGCCGGCTACCCCAAGTCGAAGGAGCCTCGCTCCTCTCGGCAGACTCGCGTCCGGCGCCTCCGGCAACGTCAGCCATCTCTTCCCCTTCCCACGCCTCCAATTGTTACATTAGACATTAAACGCGCCCGCAAGACAAACGGCGGGACACTACTCGAACGAAGGCGCATAGGCCGAACGTCGACGCTCCCCCAGCACCCGCTCAGACGGGGAGTTTCAGACCCTCCGAACCAGGATCGCGTTGCCGAGTAGGAGCAGTATGATCTCCGAGAGGGCGACGGAGCCGAACGCGATCAGATACGGAAGCCCGGCGGCGAAGTGGAGCACCGTGGCGACTCCGGCGGCGATGATCAGAGCGAAGACCAGGCTGGCGGCGTAGGTCGCGAACACGCCTCCTATTCTCCGGGCCAGGACCCAGCAGAGTGCTCCGCCGAAGAGGTTGACTATCGGCATCAAGATCAACTCCAACCCGCCGGCCTGCGGGGAGAAGAGGTTCACGATCCCGACCCCCACGGCGAACGCCGGGATCGTCGCCGGGTACTTTATGACCAGCGGCTTCAACACCTCACCGAGACGGAACTGGACCGGCCCGTAAGCCAGCGGCGCGACCAACAGACTCAACACAACGTACAACGCGCCGACCACCCCGGCGATTGCGACCCGCCTTGCGGGACTCTCTTCAAGCATCAATGCAAGCTCCTTCCAGATCTACTGCGCCAGCGCGCAGCCGTCCTTACGAGGATCGCTGCCGCAGGCTCGCACGCCGCTCTTCATGACCTGGATGATCTGCGCCCCGCCCACCGGCACGATGTAGTCGGCCCCGATCTCTACGTCGTGTCCGAACGTCCGCAGCCGCTCTATCTCATCGGCCGGCATCCGTCCCTCTACGAGCAGGACGTTCGAGTTGTGGTCGTGGAAGTGCCGGGGATGGTCTACGCTCTCCTGAACGGTCATGCCGTGGTCGATCAAGTTAGAGAGCACCTGGAAGTGTCCCTGGGGCTGCATCGGACCACCCATGTTCCCGAAGACGCTCCACAGCGCCCCGTCCTTCGTTACGAGTCCGGGGATGATGGTGTGCATGGGACGTTTGCCGGGGACGAGTGAGTTCGGATGCTCCGGGTCCAGGCGGAAGGAGTGGCCCCGGTTCTGCAGGCATACCCCCGTGCCGTCGGCGACGATACCGCTGCCGAAGCCCATGTAGAGGCTGTTGATGAACGAGCATCCGTTCCCCTCGGCGTCCACGGCACAGAGGTAGGTCGTGTCGTCTCCCAGGTTCGGTCCGACCGAGGCGCCGGCGCGTTCGCGTGAGATGCGTTCGCGCAACTGGGCAGCGTAGTCCTTGGAGATCAAAGCTTCCGTCGGCACGCCCGCGAACTCCGGGTCGCCGACCTTCGCGTGCAGATCCTCGAAGGCCAGCTTCTTCGACTCGACCTCTAGATGGATGCGTTCTGCGCCGAGGGGGTCCAGGTCCGCCATGTCGAAGCCTTCGAGGATGTTGAGCATCTCAAGCGCCGCGATGCCTTGGCCCGGCGGCGGTATCTCGTACACCCGCAAGCCCCGGTAGTCCGTATGAATGGGCTCGACCCACGTCGTCTCGTGCGCGGCCAGGTCTTCCTCGGCCATATACCCACCCGCTTCCTGGGTGGCTGTTGCCAGGCTCCGGGCGATACGGCCGTTGTAGAAAGCGTCCGCCCCTCCTTCGGCGACGGCGGCGAGCGTGGCGGCGAGTTCCGGCTGGCGGAAGAGGTCGCCGGGCCTCGGCATGCGGCCGCCCGGCAGGAAGGTTCTCGCGGCGGCGGCATTCTTTCGCAGCAGGTCCTCCGCCACCTCCCAGTAGCGGGCGACGACCTCGGCGACGGGGTGACCTTCCTCGGCGAAGGCGCGGGCGGGCTCCAGCAGGTCCGCTAGCGATAAGCGTCCGAGCCTGTCAGCGGCGTCCTGCCACAGCCGGACGCCGCCGGGGACGGTTACGGAGAGTCCACCACGTTCGGGAATCTCCGAGATTCCCCGGTCGCGCAGCTTCTCGATGGAGACGGCGCGTGGAGCGCGGCCGGAGCCGTTCGCTCCGAGGACGCGGCCGGTACCGGACTCGTAGAAGAGGAGGAAAGCGTCTCCGCCCATACCGGTCGTCATCGGGGCGAGGGCCGCCATCGCGGCAGCCATCGCGACGCAGGCGTCGGCGGCGTTGCCCCCGGCGTCAAGGGTGCGGACGCCGGCGAGGGCCGCAGCCGGATGCTCGCAGGCGACGGCGCCCTTCGTGCCGAAAACCGTGGAGCGCCCCCCCCGGTCAGGACGTCGAACGCTCGTTGCGGACTCTTCGCTTCGGAACATCTTTCTGAAACCTCTCTTACAGTTTGGCGTCCGGTACGAGGGTTAGTATAAGCAAACAGCGTAAGCAAAAAAGGAGAAGAATCGTGGGAACCGGTAAAGCCGTATACGTGGGAGCTACACTTATTTCTATCTTGATCTCGATCTCGCTGTACCGCAGTGACCGTCAGAACCTGGCTATCTTCGTCGGGCTGTGGGCTCCGACCATCCTCAACCTCGGCCAGACTCTCATTGACGACGAGAGCTAGCCTCTCTTAGAAATACGTTCCTAAAACAGGCGTC
>CALMWA010000002.1 GCA_937873125.1 uncultured Actinomycetes bacterium
CCAACGCCAGGCCGGCAAGCCGTGGGAGGGCGAGTTCGTTACCCGCCGCAAGGATGGCTCGACCTTCCCGGCCTACGTCACGGACTCTCTGATACACGACACGCAGGGGAACGCGGTGGGGATTGTCGGCGTCTCCGCGGACATCACCGAGCGCAAGAGGTTGGAGGAGAGCCTGTACGAGATCCGGGAAGCCGAGCGGCGCCGTATCGCACGCGACCTGCACGATGTGGTCCTGCAGGACCTGGCCGGCGCCCTGCAAGGTATGCAGGCGGCGCGCATAGAAGCTCGCACCTCCGGCTCCGACATCGGGCTCGAACAAGAGATAGACGCCCTCCGAAGGGCGAGTAAGGGACTTCGCAACGCCATCTACAACCTACGTCTGGAGGGACGTCAGCCGTTCATCCGGGCCGTGGAGTCGCTAGTGGAACTGAATTGCCAGTTGACGCCGGAACGCGAGATAAGCCTCACGGTACAGGACAGCTTTCCCCAGGAGTTACCGGAATTCATCAGTGTGGAGTTGCTGCGGATACTGCAGGAGGCGCTCGCCAACGCCCGCCGGCACTCTGCCGCCCGCCGCGTCGAGGTCATCTTGAGCATGGACGAGGATCTCCTGCAGGCCGAGGTCGTGGACGACGGTCGGGGCTTCGACCCACTCCGCGTCCGGATTGGGCTGGGCGTCTCCGGTATGCGGGAGCGTGCATCCATGCTCGGCGGAGAACTCGAGATCGAGAGCCATCTGGGCAGGAGCACTTCGGTGAAGGTAAGAGTTCGCGTCTGAGCTGAAGTCCCCCAGAGGGGGCTCTTCTAGCGCGGCTCGAGGTCTTCGATATCCACAAGCCCTCTACGGATGGCGTAGATAACGGCCTGGGTGCGGTCGAAGATGTGGAGCTTCTTGTAGATGTTCGAGGCGTGGTTGCGGACGGTCTTCTCCGAGATGTCGAGGATCTGGGCGATCTCCTTGTTGCTCTTACCGTGGGCCAACGCCTTCACTACTTCCAGCTCACGCTCGGTCAGGTGGGGCGCTATGTCCGCGTTGTTCGACCGGATGCTTTCGAAAGTAGTTAGCATCTTGCGGGCGATATCCTGGGCCATGATGGTATCCCCGGCGTAGACCGTGCGGATTGCGCGCGTCAGATCCTCGGGCGTACAATCCTTGAGTATGTAGCCCTGAGCCCCGGCCTTGATGCCCTGGAAGACGTGGGCGTCGTCGGTGTGTACCGTCAGGATCAAGACTCGCGTCCTCGGCAAGAGGTTTCGGATACCACGCGTCGCGCTCACCCCGTTCATCACCGGCATTGAGAGGTCCATCAACACCACGTCGGGCTCGACCTCGGCGCACAACGATACGCCGTCTTCTCCCGTATGCGCCTTCCCCACCACCTCCATGTCCGGCTGCGCGCCGATGATCCTGGCAAGCCCATCCGCGAAGAGCCGCTGGTCGTCCACGATCGCTACCCGTATAACACCATCAGCGTCCAGCTTCCGACCTCCCTCGCGAGTCTTCCCCGCCACCAGACCCGACACGAACAGGGCCGGCGTCCGGGGAGGGGGAATTCACGGGACGCCGACCTGTTGGACAATTCATGATGCTAGATATTCCCCATTCTGTCATCGGACTCTTATACCATTTTGTTCTGGTACATCTGACCTACAAAACGCCTCATTGCGATGTTTCGCGTACGTCCACACTACACTAAAGCAATCCTCTCTTCTCCAGATCCTCCCTGAAACGCTCCCCCGTGCGTGAGCCTTTTTTGTAGAACACCGCCGGTTGCCCTATCGGAGCTTCGACCGCAACGTAGCCACCCGTCGTGCGAGATCCGTATTTGCGCCCCGTCCACAGATGCACCCAGCGGCCAGCGGGCAGGTAAAGTTCGACCGTTTCCTCACCGGGCTCCAGAACCGGCGCCACCATGAACTCCGCGCCCACCATGAATGGGTATTCGAGACCGTAGACTTCGGGATCGTTCGGGTAGTGCAGGAAGGGATGCCGGACGACGGGGAGGCCCGCCGCGGCGGCTTCCTCTACCAGTTGCTCTCTGTATGGTTTCCACGCCGCGTAGATTTTTGCGAAGCGGCTGAAATGCTTTAGGGTCTCCTCGTCGGAGTAGAACTGATGGTTGACTTCCGGGCGGTTGCCCTCGTGAGTTCGGAAGACCGCCGTGAAAGCGGCGAGCTCGGTCCAGCGCATGAGCAGCTCCTTCGAGCGGTGGTAGTTCTTTAGGGGGTTAGTGATCGCGGTGTACCCGCCGATGTCCGAGTGCTCCAGGCTGTAGCCGGAGAGCCCGCCGGAGAGCATCCCCGTCACGGCGCTCTTGATGCCGTCGTATTCATCCCAGCTCACGAGTTGATCCCCCAACCAGAACAGCGTGCTGTATTTGGGGCTGCGACTGTACCCGGAACGGTTAAAGAACACGATGTCGTCCCCTTTTCCCGCCTCCCGGATGGCCTCGCGGTTGACCTCCGCCCACTCTTCGGGATAGCGGTTATGGTAGCTCGCTGCGCTCTCGCCGGAGTACAAAACGGCGTCGTAAGGTAGCCCTTCGGCGAAGTCCGCCATCCACCCCGACGAACCTTCTTCGATCAGGTTTTGCTTTATGATGGCCTTGATCCAGTCCCGAGCTTCAGGGTTCGTCAGGTCCACCATCGCGGCGGAGAAGCTGCTGATCTCGACCATGTAAGGCTCACCACGCCTGTTCTCGACCAGATAGCCCTTGCGCCTTGCCTCCTCGAACAGGTCGCGGCGATGGTTGGGTTTGTCGGCGACGGCGGCCAAAAACGGACTGACGTAGGTCATTACCCGAACATCGTCTCGTCGCAGGTCCGATACCAGCTTCTGCCAGCCGGGGTAATGGTCCCTGTCGAGCTCCCAGTTCCACCAGAGCTGAGTACCGAAGCTGGTCGTCCTCTGTCCCACCCAGTCCTGAAGCCAGAGGGCGGCGACGGGCGTGTCGAGGGCTTTCAACTCTTCGTACCTCTTGCGCGTAGTTTCGGTGCCGCCCTGCAAGCCGATAACGGCACCGGAGAGGATCCAACCCGGCAAAGGACGCATCCTGCCGGAGTATTCGGTGTACTCTTCGACCAACGCGGCCGGCGTCCCGCCGGAGAGGATCTGGCCCGTCATCTTCGACGAGAAGACCTCCACCTGCACCCGGTCTTCGTCGCGCAGGTCGAAGACGGAGTACTCGTAGTTCTCCAGGAACAGGGAGCGCATCTCGCTCGTCATGTAGTGTGGCACGCTCGCGTAGCTTGTGTAAGGGTTGCCGCCCGCGCCGGCCTGCCAGTCGGCGCCGAGCGTGATCGGCTGCGCCCCCCGGCCTATCCCCTGCTCCTGCACGAAGATCGGCACCCTCCTACCCTTCATATCCAGGTACGTGTACTGGACCCCGAATCCGAAGAAGCGCTCCTCGGGAGAGGAGGCGTAGGTAAGGAAGACCCGGTCATACGAAGGCTCCTCGATGCCCACCTCGAAGCGCAGCCGGCCATCGCTCACGGGCGTGAAGACAAGCTCATAGCCCACTCCGTCGCCCGTTCCATCCACGAGGCGACCCTCGATCACCAGCGCGTTGCCCTCCTTCTCCACCGAGTCTATCGTCTGGTCTGGACGCAGACCCTCCACCTCATCCTCGATATGGAAGTGCGCCCTCGACTGGCTGACCGACTCCTCACCCCTGGCTGCCGAGACGAAGCTCTCGCCGGGGACGCTCCGCCACAACACGCGGTCTGGCCGGGAGCTGTGCGCGATGCTCAACTCCGCGCCGGAAGACTCTCTACTGTCTCCTTTCAGATCCACCGTGAACTGGCCGACCCTGTAAGATCCCGGCGCATCCTCCGATACCCTGACCAGGGAACCGGAGACGGGAGCTGGCTCTCTCCAAACCAAATAAGCGGCAGTGAATGACACCACGACGATCAGAGTCCCGAGCGCCACGATCTTCAGCGCGCCCTCTCTACCTACCCCTAAGGTCCGTCTCACAAGAAACTGCCTCTAACGAAGTCCCCTTGCCCTGTTACGCATACCGCATGATAGCGGTCCCGGGTATGGTCGGGAAAATATTCAGATCGTCCTACGAGTTCTGGGAGCCGCCCTGCTCTTCGATAAAGTCCTCGATCATGGTCCGGGCTATGCTGAATTCGGGTGGGAGCATTGGCAGGTCGTCCAGGGTGTACCATCCGGCGTCTTCGATCTCCGCCGGATCCACCCGCAGGTCGCCCCCCGCGTAGTCGGCCGTGTAGCCGATCATGAGCGAGTTCGGGAACGGCCACGGCTGGCTGCCGAAGTACCGGATGTTCTCTATCTCGATGCCGGTCTCCTCCCGCACCTCACGCCTCATCGCCTCCTCTATCGACTCGCCCGGCTCAACGAAGCCCGCAAGGACGCTGTACAGTCCCGGCGGAAAGCCCGGCGAGCGGGCGAGGAGGATGCGGTCTCCGTCCTGGACCCGGACGATGATCGCCGGGCTGAGGCGCGGATAGTAGAAGATGCCGCACCGCGGGCACCGCTTCGCCATCTCGCCTTTTACCGCCTCCGTCTCCGTTCCATCCCGCCCGCAGAACCGATGCGTAACGTGCCAGCCGACGATCTGCTTCGCCCTCCCGGCCATCCTGAAGAACGTTCCGCCAATGCCGGTGAAGAACATGCTCCGCAAGTCCCGGAAAGCCATACCCTCCGGCGGCTCGCCGTCCGGGTCTACCTCTACTGCCCAACAGCGTGTCCCGTCCAGCAAGCCGATCTCCCACCGGAAAGACGTCTGGAGCCCCAACTCCTCGAACGTCTCCGAACGCGGGACGCGAACTTCGTCGCCGTCGAGCACGAGCAACTCCTCGTCCCGGAAAGCGAACCAGAGCGACGGTCCGGCGAAACGTTCAGGCACGGGTTTCGAGGCGGTCGGCCAGATACTCCGCCGGATGCAGGGCGCGGCGTTCGGTGCCGTTCAGGATCTGCTCGCGGCAACTCGTCCCCGGCGCGACAACGACGCGCTCTCCGGCCTCCCGCACCGCCGGGAACAGCCGCCGCTCCCCCATCTTCATCGAGACTTCGTAGTGGCCTTTCTCGTAGCCGAAGAGTCCCGCCATCCCGCAGCACCCCGAGTCGACAACCTCTACGTCGGCGGCGAGCCCGAGCGCCCGCTCCGTCGGCCCCGTCCCGACGAGCGCCTTCTGGTGGCAATGCCCGTGCAGCAGCACCGGCGGGCCTTTCTGCAGCGGCACCTCCGCGCCGTCATCGACCAACTCCAGCAGGGCCTCCTCGAAGAGCCGGGTCGCCTCGGCAAGCTTCTCCACGCGCTCGTCGCCCGGCAGAAGCTTGCGGTAATCGTCGCGCATGGTGAGGATGCAGCTCGGTTCCAGGCCGACGAGCGGTATGCCCCACTCCAGCATCGGGGACAGGATCTCCAGGTTGCGCCGGGCGTTCTCGCGGGCCTCGTCTATTAGTCCCTCGGAGAGCATGGGCCGGCCGCAGCAGACGACTTCGGGGAGATGCACCCGCACTCCGGCGGCGGCGAAGAGCCGGACGGCTCCCTCTCCGATCTCCGGACGCTGGTACTCATTCCAGGTGTCGTTGAAGAGCGCGACCTCGACGGGCCCGTCTCCCTGCGGCAGCTCCGGGAAGCGCCGCGAGAACGGCCTGTCCGTAACCTTCGGCAGCTCGCGGCGGGGATCTATGCCAAAGAGCCCCGCCATCCGGCGGGAGAACTTCGCCCCAGCGACCCCGTTGTAGAGAGCCGGGAAGCGGGAAGCGAGCGCGAGTTGCTGCCGGATGTTGCCGGCGGCCTTCTGGCGCAGGGAGAAGCCGTGCTTCTTGCCTGTCTGGTAGAGGACCTCGGTCTTCATGCTCGCCACGTCCACCCGCGAGGGACACTCGGTCTTGCAAGCCTTGCACCCGACGCACAGGTCCATAATTTCCTTCATGCGTTTGCCGGTCAACTCCTCCGGTGGCAGAGTCCCTTCGATAACGGAGCGGAGCATGTTGGCGCGGGCCCGCGTGGTGTCCTGCTCATCCAGGGTAACCATGTAGGAGGGGCACATCGTGCCGCCGGTCTTCTTGCGGCAGAAACCCGAGCCGTTGCACAGCTCCACGGCCTTCGCAAAACCGCCCTGGTTCGAGAAATCCAGGTTCGTCTTGATGGGCAGCCGCTGGCGGCCGGGTCCGATACGGAGTTGCGTATCCATCGGTTTCGGGTCCAGGATCACGCCGGGGTTCAGCATCCCCTGCGGGTCGAAGAGTCGCTTGACCTCGGCGAAGGCGCGCATGATCTCCGGCCCGTACATCTTCTCCAGGTACTCCGAGCGCGCCAGCCCGTCGCCGTGCTCCCCCGAGACGGACCCACCGCACTCCACCACCAGATCCGCGACCTCGTCCGCGATGCGCCGCATCCGCGCCACACCCTCCGGGTCGCTCGTATCCAGCGCCGGCCGGACGTGCAGCGTCCCGACGCTCGCGTGGCCGTAGAAGCACGCCCAGGTATCGTTGTCGGCCACGATCTCCTCGAACCGCCGCACGAACTCCTCCAGCCGCTCCGGCGGCACCGCCGCGTCCTCCACGAACGCGACCGGTTTCTCCTCTTCCGTGGTGCCGAGCAAGAGCGGCAGCGTGGACTTCCTCAGCTTCACCGTCTGCGCCATCTCGAACGCGGAGCGCAACGGAACCGCCACGCCAGCCCCGACCTTCTCGGCGAGGTCGTCGAGCTTGTCGAAACGTTCGTCCAACTCACTTTCGGCGCCGCTCCACTCCACGAGCAGCAGGGCCTTCGGATCGCCCTGCACGAAACGGGTCGAGTCCCGGTAAGCGGGGTTCGAGCGGGCGCGGTTTATCGCCACGTCGTCTAGAAGTTCGACGCCGGAGGGATCTTCCTTCAGCAGTTCGACGGTGGCGCGGGCGGCGGCGGTCAGGGATTCGAACTGGAAAGAGGCGAGGGCACGGGCTTCGGGGAGTTCCTGGAGCAGGAACTCGGCGCGGGTGACGACGGCCAGGGTCCCTTCGGAGCCGCAGACGAGGCGGGTGAGGTCTACGGTTCTGGGATCTATGAGGGCGTCGAGGCCGTAGCCGGAGACGCGCCGGATCATGCGCGGGAAGCGCCGCTTTATCTCGCGCTCGTATCGCTCCCCTATCTCCATCGCGCCCCGCAACAGCCGCGCCTCGGCGTCGTCTCCACCGGCGCGCCTCTCCGCTTCGGCGCGCGGCAGCGGGCGGAGTTTCACCGACTCCCCGGAGGCCAGGACGCAGCGGAGGCCCAGGATCTGATCCGCCGTCGTCCCGAACACCAGGCTCCGCATCCCGGCCGAGTTGTTCCCGACCATCCCGCCCAAAGTAGCCACGTCCGAGGTGGAGGTGTCCGCCCCAAAGACCAGACCGTGCGGCTCGACCATCGCGTTCAACTCGCCCTGCACGAGCCCCGGCTCGACCACGCAGCTTCGTCCTTCGAGGTCTATCCGCACGACGCCGTTCATCTCCGATACGTCCAGCGTGAGACCCGGCGCGGTCGCCTGCCCCGCGAGGCTCGTCCCGGTGCCGCGCGGCGTGATGGAGAGCCCAGCGACGCGCGCCGCAGCGAGCGCCAGCTTCACGTCCTCCTCGGAGCGGGCCACGACGACACCGACCGGCTTTCTCAGGTAGATGGAGGCGTCCGTGGACCAAAGGGCGCGGGAAGCTTCGTCGGTGCGGAGGTAGCCATCCAGCTTGCCGTCCAGAGCATCGTGCAGTATCCGTGCCTGGGCTCCCGAGCGTTCGCTTATCACGATCCAAACCTCACCGATACCGCCCCTTTCCGTTCGGACTTGGGACAGTTTATACGGTTTCGGCGGGTCTTATTAGGAGCAGATCTCCAACGGCTCCTCTCCGATGGACGCGACTTTCTCGTCCTCCCTCAGCGTGTTGCCGTAGAATTCGCGCCACCGTTCGGGGGCGGCAGGATCTATCGTTCCGAAGCTCATCTCATCTAGGCTACGGGAGACGCGCAATCCATCCGGGCCGTAGAGATGTCCGGGGGTGCCGAAGCGGGCCTCGGGGTAGGCGCCGATCTGGTTGGCGCTGGCGACGTAGACGCCGGAATCGAGCGCCCGTGCCGCGCAGGAAATGTCGTACTGCGGCCCCCACGGTTCGCGCCACGCGGCGGGGGCCAGGATGAGATCCGCCCCTCCCAGGGCCGCCTCACGCGCGGTCTCCGGGAAACCGAGGTCCCAGCACACCACGAGCGCGACCCGCATCTCCCCCGCCTCTACCACCGGCAACTTCGTCCCGGCCTCGAAGACGTAGTGTTCCGGCGTCGTACCGACCAGGTTGCGCTTGCGGTAGGTCGCCAGCACACCCTCCGGTCCCACCAGGTTCGCGCTGTCATACACACCGGCCACGGTCCCCGCAACCATCTCCGGGAAACCGTAGGCTATGTAGACGACGAGTTCCCGCGCCAGCGCGGCGAAGAACCGGGCGCTCTCGCCCGTATCCGCATCCTCGGCGAATCGATGCACGGATTCGAGATCCGAGTACCCGCAGGTTACGAGCTCGGGCAGGACCACCCACCGCAGTTCGGGCTCCTCGCGCCGGGCCGCCCGGATAGTTTCTTCCGCCAACAGGAGGTTTCCACGAACGTCCCCCGGCTCGGGAGAGAGGTTCAGACAGGCGATAGACGAGATACCGGGTTCCGCTGCGCCGCCGCGTTCGCCATTCGAGCGTTCGCTGTTCGAGAAATCGCCCCTGATGATCAGCGCCACGAACCGCCCCCTCTCCGAGTGAAACCGCCTGCGCCATCATAGCCGTCCGGAATTCCGCCCAGCATCAGACAAATGGCGAAGAATTTCGGCCCCGCGGACATAATCCGCTGTACCGTGGGATCATCGACTTTCCCCAACCGCACGGGTAACATGGTTCCCGACCTGTCGCGACCCCAAGGAGCGGAGCACTAAAATGTGCGGCATTATCGGTGGATACGGGGGCGTGGACCCGGCGTCCGCGGCCCGCATGATGGACCGCATTTCCCACCGCGGCCCGGATGACGCCGGCAAGGTCGAGGTCGCCGGCAACGTCCTCGGACATCGCCGCCTCTCCATAGTGGACGTCGAGGGCGGCAAGCAGCCGCTCGCAACGCCCGATAAGAGCCTCTACCTCGTCGGCAACGGCGAGGTGTACAACCATGAGGAGATCCGGGCGACCTTCAAGGACGGCGAACTCTCCACCCGCTCGGACAACGAAGTAGCCCTCCGGCTCGTCGCCGAGCGCGGCCCGGACGCCCTCTCCGAACTGCTCGGCATGTACGCTTTCCTCATCGCTGGCGAAGACGGGACCTTCATCGCCGCCCGCGATCCGGTCGGCATAAAGCCCCTGTACTGGGCGCGTAGCGAAACCAGCGACCACGTCCTCTTCGCCTCCGAGATGCAAGCCTTCGACGAGGAGTGGCAGGCCAGCGTCGAATCCTTCCCGCCCGGCCACTACTGGACCCCCGAGGACGGCCTCGTACGCTTCGCCGCCGCCGTCCCCCCTCCCGAAGACCTCGAACCGATAGACGGCCCGAGTGAGCCGGGAGCCCCGATACCCAACGTTATCCTGAAAAAGGTTCGGGAGCGCCTGATCCAGACCGTCGAGCGGCAGATGATGGGTGACGTTCCGGTGGGCGTCTTCCTCTCCGGCGGCCTGGACTCAAGCCTGGTCGCCGCCATAGCAGCGAACTGGTACCGGGAGTGTGGCGAGCGGCTAAAGACCTTCGCCGTTGGGCTCGAAGACTCGCCGGACCTGCTCGCCGCCCGCGCCGTCGCGGAGTACCTGGACACCGAGCACCACGAGAGCGTATACACACAGGAGGATGCCCTGCGAGTTCTGCCGGAGGTCGTCCGAACCATCGAGAGCTTCGACCCATCGCTGGTGCGGAGCGCGGTGCCGAATTACATCCTCGCGGAGTTCACCGCGAAACACGTAAAGGTCGTGCTCACCGGCGAGGGGGCCGACGAGATCTTCGCCGGCTACGAATACCTGGAGGAGTTTCGCACGGAAGAAGACCTGCACGCCGAGCTGGTCCGCACCATCGAGGGTCTGCACGACCTGAACCTTCAGAGGGCGGATCGCGTCACGATGGCGCACGGGCTGGAGGCGCGGGTTCCATTTCTGGAGCTTGACATGATCTCCCTCGGACTATCCCTACCCGCCGGGTGGAAGCTCGCCGGCGAGGGCCAGCCGGAGAAACGTCTCCTGCGGCAAGCCTTCGACGGCTGGCTCCCCGACAACTTTCTCTGGCGCAAGAAGGCCCAGTTCGGCGACGGCTCCGGCGCGGCCTCCGTGCTCCAGCAACGCATGGAGGAGAGCGTTACAGGGGAAGAGTTCGAGCGCGAACGCTACGAGGTCGAGCCGCCGCTCCGCACCCGCGAGGAGGTCGCGTACTATCGCATCTTCGCGGACCACCTCGGAGAGATCCGTCCGAAGCACACCATCAGCCGCTTCGCCACCGCCTGAGATTACAATACTCCTCAGGGAAACCCGAGGAGAGGAGCAGCGCGATGGCGAAAGCGGCCGGAGGTCCCGCAGCGGAGCAGGCGTTTCCGCCGCTGCCGTACGAGGCGTGGGAGGACAGCAAGGAGACGCTGCACCGCTACGCCCAGATAGTCGCGGCAAGATCCGTCTGAGGTACACCCCGTTCAGGAACCACTGGTGGCACGTAACGCTCTACGTCGGCCCACGCGGCCTCACCACCGGCCCCATCCCCTACGGATATACGACCTTCGACATATCCTTCGACCTCCTGGACAATCGTCTCGTAGTCTCCACCAGCGACGGCGGCGGATTCGCCTTCGCCCTGGACGACCTGCCCGTCGCCGGATTCTACCGCAAGCTCTTCGACGGCCTCCGGGCTCTGGGCATCGACGCCTCCATAAACCCCATGCCCTTTGACCTCGATGACGATGCCGCGCTGGACGAGAACGTCTTGCATTGCGTGTGCGACCGTGAGTACGCGCGGCGCTACTGGCGAGTGCTCGTGCAGGTGGATCAGGTCTTCAAACAGTTCTCCGGCCGCTTCCTCGGCAAACAGAGCCCGGTTCACCTCTTCTGGCATAGCTTCGACCTGGCCGTAACCCGCTTCTCCGAGCGGCGCATAGAGCAGCCCGAAAGCGTGGACCCCGTAACCCGCGAAGCCTACTCGCACGAGGTCATCAGCTTCGGCTTCTGGCCCGGAGACCGTAACGTCCGCGAGCCCACCTTCTACTCCTACACCGCCCCCGAACCGACCGGCCTCACCGCCGAGCCGCTAGAACCGGAAGCCGCGCACTGTACACCCGAAGGCGGCACGGCGCTCCTGCCATACGAAGCCGTGAGAACCAGCGAGTCCCCGAAAGAGACTCTTTTGAATTTCCTGGAGAGCGCGTATCAGGCCGGAGCGAAAACGGCGGTATGGGACGTCGATGCGCTCAGGTCTGGCGCCATTATTTGAGCGGGAGGCTACCTTCTGGCTCCTGATTCAGAGTCCGGCCTCGCGGGCGCGGCTGATGGCCTCCTTGCGATCGGCAGCCCGCAGCTTGGTCAGGATGTTGGAGACGTAGTTGGCGACCGTCTTGGCGCTCAGGGAGAGTAGACGCGCGATCTCGTCATTCGACGAACCCTTAGCCATAAGGTGCAGCATCTCCCGCTCGCGGTCAGTCAGCGTGGGGAAGGCTTCTCGCGGCACCGTGGGATGTGAGGTAGTGAAGAAGTCCGTCAGGCGGGCGGCGACACCGGGGCTGAAGACCGCGCCGCCCCTTCCCACCGCGCGGATCGCGCCGAGCACGTCGTCCTTCGCGGCGTCCTTGAGGACGTATCCTCGCGCGCCGGCGCGCATCGCGGTGAAGACCGAGGCGTCATCCTCGAACATCGTCACCATCAGGATGCGAACCTGCGAATGGTCCGCCAGGATGCGCCGGGTGGCCTCTATACCGCTTATACCGGGCATCTTGATGTCCATGAGCACCACGTCCGGTTGAAGCTCCTCCACCCGCTCGACAGCTTCCTCGCCCGTCGTGGCTTCGCCCACCACCTCGATATCCGGCTGGGTAGAGAGGAGCCCCGTCATCCCGTGGCGGAAGAGGGGATGGTCGTCGGCGATCAGAACACGCAACGGCTCCATCGTTCTACTCCTTCTCCGATTGGACGGACCGTCTATCCAGCGGCAGCCGGGCGAAAACTCTCGTGCCGGTCGGCGAGGCGCGATCGATCTGACAGACACCTCCAAGCTCGGTGGCACGCTCGTGCATGGAGCGCAGACCGACACCAAACTCCGGCGACTGCGGCAGCCCGACGCCGTCGTCTACGATCTCGACCTCGAGCACCTGACTCTCGGGGCAGGCGAGTCGGACGGCGCATGTCCCGGCTCCGGCGTGGCGAACGACGTTCATCAGAGCCTCCTGGACGATCCGGTACGCAGCAACCTCGACCGCCGCCGGCAACTCCGGCGGGAGTCCCGAAGCTTCGACCGTTATCTGAAGACCCCCGCTCTCCTTGGATGCGTTGTACCGGGCGGCGCGTTGCCGGATCGCTTCGGTCAGCCCAAGCTCGTCCAGGGTCGGAGGTCGGAGGTCGTAGACGAGACGACGCACCTCTCCAACGGTACTCCGGATCTCCGTCTGGAGCTCCGCGTTGAGTGCTAGGGCTTTTGTGGTATCGGTTGAGATCAACTCCCCCACCGTGGCGGTTGCGAGGCCGAGTGCGGCCAGCGTCGGGGCCAGCTCGTCGTGCAGGTCCCGCCTGAGCCGCCGCCGCTCTTCCTCACGGTCGAGCACCAGCCTCTCGCGCGAGCGCCGGAGGTCCTCCATCACGCGCACGCCGTGTACGGCCACTCCAGCGTGGTGCGCCAGGTCGTTCAGCAGACGCCTATCGGCGGCGGAGAACTCCTCGCCCGGTGCTCGCGGGCCGAGCAGTAACTCGCCCACAGCCTCTCCCTGATAGGAGAGCGGCAGACGTAGCGGATCGGCGGGTGGCTCTCCGGAGGCCGCGGCGACCTCGAACCCGTTGTCCCGAGGAAGCGTGATAGCGGCGTAGGGCAGCTTGAGCGCTTCCCGGACGGTCTCGACTATGGTCGGCAGCACGTCATCGGGAGCGAGGACGGTCTCCAGGCGCTGACCGAGGCGCGACACCACAGCGTAAGGATCGTCGCGTTCGCCGTACATCAAGCGGTTGACGGCCCTTTGCAGCCGGTCGCGTAGCGGTTGGAATAGTACGGCTACGACCCCGGTAGCCAGAAGCGAGATGAGCAGATTGCCGCCCGTCTGGAACAAAGCGCCCAGGTAGCCTACGACAAGGACGTAGATACTGACGACGCACACCGTGAGCGCACCGTAGACGAGGGTGCGGTTGATGACTACGTCTATCTCGTAGAGGCGATAACGCAAGATCGCTATGCCTACGGCCACGGGTACACCGGCGTAGCTCAAGGTCACGGCGTCCTCTAAGAGGTTCACCCAGAGCCGATCGACACCTCCAGCGTCATCTGACAAGATGTTGGCCGGGATTACGTAAGAGGAGATCCCTAATCCTAAGATCGAGGCGGCGAAGGCTAGCCACTTGATCTGCGCTCGCTGCTCACCCCCAGAATGAAGGAAGCGCAGCACCAAGCTTACAGCCGAGGCTAGAATGCACAGGGGGAGCAGCAGCATAACGCCTAGCGTCGCGTCCGCTACCCAAGGGTACTGCTCTAGCCCGAACGGGTTGCGTATCCCAGGGAGGCCGTCCATCGGCCCGGGGCTGAGGGCGAAGCCTGCGCTCGCCAAGATGATCACCGCTCCCGAGAGCCAGGCAAGGGGGCGCCACCTTCTCGAAGGAAGCCTCCCATCGGGGAACAGCAGGATCAGATAGATGCCCAACATCCCCACGGCGAGCACCCACATCCACTCCCCCAGAGAGCCGATCGCCGCCGGGAAGGGAACCGAGCCGGGCCTCGCCACCAGACCGTACAACCCGTAGTAGGTGCTTATGAGCATGATCATCCAGATGATGCCGACGGCCAAGCAGATCCAGCCTATGGGGTTCTCGGGCCGCTTGGAGGCTATCAGAGCGCCCACTAGGGGGAAGGCGAGGAAGGGCAGCAAGAAGATGAGCACGCCGCTGTAGCCGCCTGTGCCCCAAGAACTGGGAGGCTGCACGGATCCGGTGGCGACGTAAAGCACGATGCTCGCAGCGCACAGGAGGAGCGAGAGACCGGCAAGCGACCAAGCCAGACGAGCGGCGGCGCGGCGGCCCATCCCACCAACTCTTTGACCCTGGTTTTTTGCCCCTTTTGTCACAACTTCACTCTACCGGAAGACGGTCTTCCGAGCGTAACATGTGCCATAGCACTCGGGCTTCCGCCTGCGACTCTTCCGGGATCGCGGCGTGTGCGCCCATCCCCTACGTCGATAGCGATCCCGGCTGCCAAGGCAATGCACGTTACCCGTAACTGGCTATGGGCGTGCTGTGCGCCCTGGGGGAGGAAATCAGGTAGACGCGGGCACGGCGACGACCTGCGGCACCCCGCGGAGGAGGCGCAGGCCGAGCCAGACCAGAGGTACGACGGCGAGGGTCTCGGCGACGTGGCTGACGAGCTGAATGCTGCCGATGTGCCCGACCGGCCAGATGATTGCGCCGATCCCCAGCAGTGCCGCCACCCAGGTTGGCGCCGAGCGGGTCCGGAAGAGGCCGACGCCGAGGGTCAGCAGCGAGACCGGGAAAAGGATACCGAAGATGACGAGGACCGGGAAGACCCGCCCCTCGGTGACCTCCATGATGGCCGCCATCATCGCCTCGGACGTGCCCGCCGTGCGCGCCGCCCACTCGTGAAACAGGGCCGCTTGGAAGGTGGCCCCGCCAACGCAGCCGGCCGCGATGAGCAGGCCGACGACGACCGACAGGCGCGGCGCGCGCTGACGCAACAACCGCGCGATCCCGAGAAGTCCTGGGATGAGCAAGGCGTAGCTGACCAGGCCGAAGACCCCGGCCCAGAAGAGCCGTCCCGAGTAGTCGAAGTGCGTAGTCGGCGCCCACAGCAGCGCCCCGGCGATCAGGCACACGCCCGCGACTTTCTCCTGCAGCCGGTCGGCCAGCGCTGTCCCTTCCATAGTGAACCTTCCTTCATGTTTGCATACGTCGGTGCAAGGGGATGGCGTGCGCCCGTCCCCCGGTCACTCGTCACGTGCCGCGTTTGTATGCCCGCCGCGAGTTGGGCAGCACTACCAGCAAGATGATCAAGGCGGCACTCGCAACTACAACCGTTGCAAGGACTCCCAGCAGGGCGCTCGACGGCGCGATGAGCCCTGGCGATGCTAAGAGTATGGCGAGCACGCAAAGGACAATGGCGAGCCACATACTCCACCTCTTGTGCGTCCACAGCCCGTAGGCGACGACGAGGCCGACCACGCCCCACACAACGTTCGAGTAAACGACCAACGCTGGTACCCCCTCCGTCGGCAACAACGGGAATATGAGGTACAGCACGCTAAGCAGCGCGAGCAAGACGACGGCGACGGTGACTGGCACCGGTCGTTTAGTGTTCACAGTTCTTCCTCCTTGGTGAGTTTTTGGACTCCATAGCGTCACTCTAGCTGGGGGCCTTTCCCAGGAGGTAGGGGAAGGTCTTCCCAAATTCCGGGAATTTTCGTGGGAGCTTTCGCCCGGCTTTACAGGCCCCGGCTAGCCTCGCCCCAGGCCGGCCTCACGGGCGCGAATAATGGCCTGGGCGCGGTCGGCGACCTGGAGCTTGGTGAAGATGTTAGAGACGTAGTTTCCGACGGTTTTCGTGCTGAGAGAGAGATGCCGGGCGATGGAGGGGTTGGGATGACCCTGCGCGATGAGGTTCAGGATCTCACGTTCCCGATCGGTGAGCGTCGGGAAGACCTGCGGCGGTGTGGGATGCGGCGCGGCGAAGTAGGAGAGTACGCGCTCCGCGACGGCCGGGCTGAATATGGCGTCTCCGCGGCCGACGGCCTGGATCGCTCGCACCAGCTCCTCCTCGTCGGCGTCCTTGAGGACGTAACCGCGCGCGCCGGCCCGCAGCGCCATGAAGACCGAGTCGTCGTCCTCGAATAACGTGACGATCAGGACCCGAACGCTCGGACTCCCGTGCAAGATCTCGCGCGTCGCCTCTATGCCGCCCCTGCCGGGCATCTGAAGGTCCATAAGAACCACGTCCGGCTGAAGTGCCTCCACGCGCGCGACGGCTTCCTCGCCCGTCGCCGCCTCCCCGACGACCTCGAAGTCCGGTATCGAAGAGAGCAAGGAGATCACACCCTTCCGAAACAACGGGTGGTCCTCGGCAACCAGTATCCGCAGCGTCTCCACCCGTCATCCCTCCCTAGGCAACGGCAACCGTACTAAAACCTGCGTCCCGCCTTCCGGCCGCGGCTGGACTGCGCAAGTGCCGCCAAGCTCCGCCGCGCGCTCGTGCATCGAGAGCAGACCCACACCCGCTGCGGACTCTTCCGGGAGACCAATACCGTCGTCCGCGATCTCCAGTCTCATCCCATCGTCCACAGAGATCCGCACGACGCAAGTACGCGCGCGGGCGTGACGTATTACGTTTGTCAGGGCTTCCTGCGCGATGCGGTAGACGGCCACTTCGACGGCGGCAGGTAAATGCGGCAGGCTGTCCGGCGCTGCGACCGTCACCTGCAGCTCCCCGTCGTCCGCGCCGTACCGCGTGGCGAGTTGGGTTAGGGCGGCGACGAGCCCCAGGTCGTCGAGGGCCGGCGGGCGAAGGTCGTAAACCAGACGCCGAATGTCCGCGATGGCGGACCTTAGTTCGGTCTTTAGCTCGGCCGCCAGCTCGTCGGCGGCGGCGGGGTCCTGGGGTATCAGACGCCGGAGAACCCCCGTCTGGACGTTCAGACCGGCGAGTTGCGCGCCCAGGCCGTCGTGCAGGTCACGACGCAGGCGGCGGCGTTCCTCCTCGCGGGCGGTGACCAGTTTTTCGCGCGAGCGCTGCAAGTCTCTCGTGAGGAGCACGGAATGGGCGGCGACCCCGGCTTGCCGGGCCAGGTCTTCGAGCAGGCGCCTATCGGCGGCGGAGAACTCCTTACTCCCAACGCGAGGCCCGAGCAACAACTCTCCGACCGGCTCTCTCTGGTACGTCAGCGGCAGGCGCAGCGCTCTCTCGACCGGCTCTCCGGCTTCCGCCGAGATCCTGCCGGCATCATCACCCTCTCTGAGCGAAATCGCCGCGTATGGCACCCGGAGCGCTTCCTTCACGGTCTCCACGATCACCCTCAGCATCTCGTTGGGCGCGACCGCGGTCTCCTGGCGCTCGCCGAGGCGTGCGATCACGGCATAGGGATCGTCACGCTCGCCATACATCAGCCGGTTGACCCCCCGCTGGAGCCTCTCACGCACGGGCGCGAAGACGACGGCGACGAGGCCGGTGGCGAGCAGGGAGATCAGAAAGCTGTCCTCGGTCCGAAACATCACACCGAGGGAGCCGACCACCAGCACGTACGCGACGACGACGCAGGCTGTCAAAGCACTATAGACCAGCGCGCGGTTGATGATGACGTCTATGTCCCACAACCGGTAGCGTAGAATCGCCACACCGATGGCCAACGGGATAAACAGGTAGGAAAGTGTAACGCCGGTGAGATCTATCAGGTCGTAGACCAGCGTCACCGAACCGGGCGAGAGGGCTGTGGGAGCAATCTCGCCGAGCACCCAGAAGACACTCTGCCCCACGACCGCCGCCGTTATGCCGAACACGACCCATTTCGTCTGCTGCCGCTGTGCGTGGTCGGATACTCGCCGGTAGCGGTAGACCTGGGTTATCGCGCCGGCTGGAAGCGCGATCAGGATCAGCAGACCGGCCAAGTCCGAAGGCTCGGGGAGCGAACTTCCGGGAAGAAACCATCCAACCAACAGCGCCGCACTCCAGACGGCCATCGGGACGCGCATCCAGCGAGGCACGAACCGCCCGTCAGGAAACAGAAAGAGGAAGAGGATCAGGGCCTCGAAAGCGAGAAAGACGAAGAACGTGGCGACGACGGACAGGGCGGGACGCGCCTCTACCAGAGCCTGCATGTTGGGATGGTTGGTACCACCCAGCAGCACGAGCAAGAGCGAGGCGAGCATCGTCATCCTGTCATCGGGCTTACGCCAGGAGATCACGGCGGCGACGACAAAACATACCAGAGCGAAGAAGATCAGAAGCCCGGTTATGTACACCGCGTAGAAGCCCGTGGAGAGCCCAAGCTGTGCAAGACTCTCGCGCACGCCCCTGGAAGGAGAACTGCCTTGCGCATACAGAGCGGGAACGGCGGCGAAGAAGAGCCCCAAAGAGAACACTACCAGGACACTCCACACACTCCGGGCGAGGATGAGACAGCGGCCGTGCAGAGTAGATGCCTCGGAACCGGGGCGCATTATCGTGTCCACCGTGACGTTCTGCGGGCTCATGGTCAGGTCTCCGCTTCGATTCTACGCCCCGGCCCGGTTTTACGCACGTTCACCCGATGATGCCGCACGCGGCTCCCAGTTTGCGCAACGATCTTTCGTTCATCACGTCATCCTTCCAGGAAAGACTCTCAACCACTTTTACGACTCAACTGTTAGGCGGGGCGCATTGGTCCGGGCCGTGGTCCTCGGTACTCGTTCCTTCCCCGTCCAGAGTGCGTATCCGCCGAGGGCGTATCCCAGGAAAGCCAGGTAATATAGCATAGCTATGGGCGATAACATTCCGCCCTCCGCGAACATGCCAAGCGGCACCAGCACGATGCTCAGGAAAAACACGGGGACACTGGCGATCTGAAGCCATCCCGCCCATCGTGGCAGAACACCGGCGCGCACGGTTGCTATGCCGAGCAGCGGGAAGGCCAGGACGCTCGCGAAAGCGATGGGACCGAGCGCTCCGGCCCCGTGTGCCAGCGGACCATCCCCGACGAGAGCACGCGTGGCGGGCTCCTGAGCGAGCAGAGGGGTCGCGTAGGCCTCGTACAGCAGGAGGTAGAAATGGTATGCCGCAGCGAACATAGTCGCCGCGAAACCGATCAAGCCTAGCACTCCCGCCCGATCCGCCTGGCGCGCGTAGAACCCCGTCAGGCCGAGAAGCGCAAACATCCACGAGACGAACAGGATCAGGTGCGCGGGGGCGTAGGTGGGCTTGAGCACGTCAACCACCTGCTCGCTCGGCGGATGTAGGACGAAACCCAGAACCTGGAGTGGCAAGGCGATCAGTAGCGCCAGCCCACTCAACCGAAACAACGTTCTCGACGACATCGCTTACCTCCTTGCGGGTATCTCCCGCGCTAGCACTTTATAAGCGGACCCGGTGCCCGCTTACGTTTGAGCCAACTCTAGATGGAAGACTTTCCCAGGAGGTAGAGGGCAGGTTCCCAAACAGACCGGGCAATTCTTCCTAAAAGGCGCTCCGGAACGGGTTTGCGGCGATCTGAACTTATCCCTAGTATTGCCGAGAGGATCAACGGCCACGACACCGTATCGTTCCACAGAGAGGAACCACCATGCCGAGAGTCTGCGTTTTCGACGTGAACGAGACCCTTCTGGATCTTGCCGCCCTGGACCCGCACTTCGAGCGGGCCTTCGGCGACGCCTCGGTCAGGCAGCCCTGGTTCAACCAGATGCTCCAGTCCGCCCTCGTAGCCACGGTCACGGATGCCTACACGACCTTTGGTGAAATCGGAGCCGCGGCCCTCCAGATGACCGCGGAGCGGCAAGGCGTCGAGCTATCGGATGAGGATCAACGGAGCATCCTCGGCGGGATGCGCGAGTTGCCCCCGCACCCGGAGGTCTCCGACAGTCTGGATCGCCTGCGCGACGCCGACATCCGCCTCGCGGCACTGACCAACTCCACGCAGGAAGTCGCGGAGGAGCAAATAGAGTACGCTGGTCTTACAGAGAAGTTCGAGAAGATCCTCTCCGCCGACACCGCCAAGCGGATCAAGCCGGCGCCTGCCCCCTACCGGATGGCCGCGCGGTCGCTCGGTATCCCGGAGCGTGAGATGCGGCTCGTCGCCGCTCACGCCTGGGACGTGGCGGGAGCGATGCGCGCCGGGTGCGCCGCCGCCTTCGTCGCCCGGCAGCCATTCGACCCGCTCGTCGAGCGGCCAGACGTGATCGGTGCGGATCTAAGCGAAGTCGCCGACGCGATCATCGCGGCCGAAGCCGTCTAACCTCTAGATTTTCCGGCTTCTCCAGGACGTTCCGCTCCGGCGATATTCGCCGAGTCGGAACGCTCATTATCGTTGATCAAGCGTAGTAGTCGGGTGCTTTTTTGAACTTCGGCCACTCCTCGGGATCGTGTCCGGTAACGAGGGTGGCGCCGTGGCCCTCGACAAAGCGGCGGACCTTGCGGGTTGAGTTGGCGACGTCGGCGGCGGAGTGGATGAGGCCGGGGAGCGCCGTCTCGTTGTAGTGGTCCATCGTGTAGCAGGCGTCGGCGGTGAGCATCATCGGCCCCTCGTTTTCGAGGTTGACGATGAGCGAGGTGTGGCCCGGCGCGTGGCCCGGTGTGAAGAGCGTCTTTAGCGTGCCGTCGCCGAAGAGATCGTAGCCGTCGTCGTGCTCGCCGTCGAGAAACAGCCACTTCACGTCCCGGTCGAAGTCCTTGCGGATGTAGGCCGGCTTCTGGAACCAGTCCGGAGTGTAGGCGTATTCGAGCTCGCGGCGCTGCACGATGTACTCGGCGTTCGGAAAGTGACCGATGGCCCCGGAGTGGTCCAAGTGTAGATGCGACTGCACGACGTAGCGCACCGAGGCCGGGTCCACGTCCATCCGCTGCAACTGGTTCACGACGAAATCGTCCTCGCTCATCACCGGCTGGTAGGCCTCCACTACGGCGTCCCAGTGGCCGCGGGCGTTCTGAGCGACTTCGAGGGCGTTGCCGCCGTCGTAGAGCACGTTACCGCGCGGGTGGGTGATGAAGAAGAAGGGGACCGGTATCTCGTACGGATCACCCAATCCCTGGTTCATCTTGATGAACTGCACCTGCGTCTTGAGGCTGCCGCACTCCATCATGTACAGCCGAAGATCATCCGCCACTCTCATCTCCTTTTCTAACCGCGGGCCTGGGCGCATCGTGGTCTCTCGTCACACGGCCCGGACAGATCTGCCCTCTACCAGTTCTCCATCGACTCGCGGATAATGTTCGCGAGGTCTTCCTCGGTAACGTCCTTCGGCGCCCCGACGAGCAGGCGCTGCTGCTTCATCGCCCCGTCCACGAGATCGTCTATGTCGTCCTCGCTGTAGCCCAGCTCCCGGACCCCCTTCGGGGTACCGACGTCTTTCATCAATTGGATGAGAATTTCCGGCAGCGTGTTCTCGTCGTGGTCTTCGATCTTCTCCCCCGACAAAAGCTCCGCGACCTCCCGGTGCCGCTCCGGCATGGCGTCGTAGGTGAACCGGAACGCGGCCGGGGCCGTCACGATCACCGACCACCCGTGCGGCACGAAAGGATGGTCCTGCGGGTATCCGGGCGGCTCGTAGACGTGCTTGAGGCCGGCTATGGGATAGGCGCAGGCGTGCGGGATGTGGACGCCCGCCGAACCGAACCCGATGCCCGCGAGCGACGCCCCAAGCATCATCGCCCCCCGCGCCTCCACGTCCTCGCCGTTCTCCACGGCCCTCCGCAGGTACTTTCCGCCGTATTCGAGAGCCTTCGCGCTCCACATGTCCGCGATCGGGTTCGCCCCCTGGTAGGGCGGCCGGTCGTCCGGGTTCTCGGCCTTCGGGCGCTCGTTGTACGGCTTCGTCAGGTAGGACTCGGCCGCGTGGCACACCACGTCCAGGCCGCAGGAGGACGTAACCTCCGAGGGCATCGTCATCGTGAGCAGCGGGTCCACGATGCCGCGGTGCGGGCGCATGTAGGCGTGGGAGATCCCGGTCTTCACCTTCTGGTCCGGGATGTCCAGGATGGCGACCGTCGTGGCCTCGGCCCCGGTCCCGGAGGTGGTCGGGATCGCCAGGAGCGGTTTCAGGGGGCCGGGGGGTTTCTTGCCGCCGCCCACCGGCGGGTTGACGTACTCGATGATCTCGCCGCCGTGCGTTGCGATGAGGTCCGATACCTTCGCCGTATCTATACTCGACCCGCCGCCGACCGCGACGAACCCGTCGAAGTTCCCCTCCACCGCGAAGTCCGCCGCCGCCTGGAACGAGTCCGCCGTAGGCTCTACGCGGGAGCGATCCCAGACCTCGACCTCGATCCCCTCGGCCTCTATCTGCTCCTGGATACGGCCCGTGATGTTCGCCTTCACCACCCCAGGGTCCGAGACGAGCATCACCCGCTTCACGCCCATCCGCTTCAGTTCCCAGCCAGCCTCTTCGGAAGCGCCCGGTCCATACTTCAACGGAGTCGCTTCCATCGTGAAAATAGTCTCGTAATTCGGTCCGCCGTTGCGCTGTGCGCCCATCAGAGTCCACCCTTCCGTCCAGTTTCCCGATCTCTATGCTAGCCACGCCGCCGACCAGCGGCAACCCGGAGAAGATCAGCGGTGCGCGGGTGCGGGTTCTTGTAATCTACTTCGTCGTAGGCCGGACGGTGGGATCGGCGCGAACCGGAGGATGGTTGCCCAGTGACACGAGTATCGACCGATAATCCGAGCGGGATCGATGAGCAGAAAGTCCGGCGGAGGCGAATAGTTTGGATCGCGCTGGCGCTCTCGTTGGGACCGGCGGTGACGCTTGGGCTGGTGCGCTTCGCCTACGCTCTCTTGCTCCCGGCAATGAGAGACGATCTGGGCTGGACCTATGCCCTGGCGGGCGGCATCAACACGGCGAACGCCGCCGGCTACCTGGCGGGCGCGCTACTCGCCGCCCCGATAACCAATCGGCTTGGAATTCGGCGCTCCTTCGTCGCGGCGCTGCTCGTCGCGGCGCTGGCACTCCTCGTCTCGGGTCTCGCGACAGCCTACGCCGCGCACGTAGTACTGCGGATAGTGGCCGGCGTGGGTGGAGCGATAGCATTCGTCTCGGGCGGTGTGCTGGCCGCTCACGCGACCTCGGGGCGTCCGGGAGAGCCCTCACCAGCCACGGTGCTCGGCCTGTACTATGGAGGCGGCGGGTTCGGTATCCTCGTCTCCGGGCTCGTGGTGCCTCCCCTGCTGGAGTTCGGTCCCGTCGCGCCCGTGGCCTGGCGACTCGGGTGGGTCTGCATAGGGGTTATGTCCCTGATCTCACTCCTCGTTGCAGGCTCCGCCGCGCGCAGGCTGCCGGAGTCGTCCGAACCTACCGAAGGAGGAGGGCGAGAAGACGACGCGGACTCCTCGGTGTGGAAGCTCGCACCAGCTCTCGTTGCCTACTTCCTGTTCGGTAGCGGCTACATCGCGTACATGACGTTCGTAGTAGCGTTACTCGGGGATCGGGGAGCCGGAGCGTTCGAAATCTCGATTTTCTGGGCACTTCTGGGGCTCGCAGCGGTGGTCTCGGCGCCGTTGTGGGGGCCGGTAATTGAAAATTTGCGCGGCGGACGCCCGCTCGCTACGGTAACCTCGGTAGTCGCGGTGGGCGCTATCTTGCCACTCATCTCGGATGGCTCAATCGCGGCGTTCGTCTCCGCCGTATTGTTCGGGGGCTCGTTTCTCGCGGTCGTAACGGCCACTACCGCGCTCGTCCGCCACTCGCTACCAGCCCGCGCTTGGCCTGCCGGCATCGCCCTCTTCACCGTTTGTTTTGCCGCCGGACAATGCGCCGGTCCGCTGGCTTCGGGTCTGATCTCCGACTACTTCGGCGGCTTGAAGGTGGGGTTGAGCCTCTCAGCGGGCATTCTTATCGTAGGAGCCCTCGCCGCGCTCGCTCAACGCGACGCGAAACACGGCATGTGACGATAAATACTCACCGGACGTCCGGTTGACACGGGTCGGCACGCCAGAAACAATACAATCTCTGGGAGAGTGGACCTTTCGGGAGCGAGGAGTTTTGTATGCCGTCCTCTGTATATGAGAGCAAGCCGTGGCTCGACCTTTACGCCGACTACGTTCCAAAACAGTTGCCCCCGCCCGAGAAGAGCATGATAGACCTCTTCGAGGAATCGGCCGCCCGCGTCCCGGATCACGACGCCGTCCGCTATTTCGACGCCACCATCTCCTTTGCCGAGTTGAACCGGATGTCCGAAGCCTTCGCCGCCCGGCTCTCCAGCTGGGGCGTACGGAAGGGGGACCGCGTCGCCATCTACACACAGAACAACCCCCACTTCCTAATCGCCCAGTACGGCGCCTGGAAACTCGGCGCCATCGTCGTCCCGCTCAACCCGATGCTCAAAGCCCGCGAGCTCGACTACCACCTCAACGACTCCGGTGCGAAGGTCCTCGTCTGCCTCGAAAATCTCTACCGGGACGTCGCCCGCGAGGTCGCGCCGAACACGCCCGTGGAGCGCGTGGTTACCGGCAGCGAACTGGACTTCCTTTCGGAAGGCGCGGCGTCGGAGACAAGCGTCCTCGCGGACGCCGAGAAGCTCAACTTCGACGAGACGGAAGACTTCATGCAAACCATCTCGGACGCTATCGCGAATGCGCCGGAAGATTCGGGCTCCAGCACGCCGGTCTCGCCGGACGACATCGCTTACCTCGTCTACACGTCGGGGACGACAGGTAAGCCGAAAGGGGCCGTCGAGCTGCACAGCAACATCGCGTTCAACGCGGAGGTCTACCGGACCTGGATGCAAATTGGAGACGACGATTCCGTGTTCGGGATTGCGCCGCTCTTCCATATCACGGGAATAGTGGGACATGTGGCTCTGGCGGCGCTCGCCGGGGTGCCGCTGGTGCTGTTCCACCGCTTCGATCCCTCGGAGGCCCTGCGCCTCATAGAGAAGTGGCGGCCCACGATGACCATCGGGTCGATCACGGTGTTCATCTCGCTATTGAACTCGCCCGAATCCGGGAGCCGCGATCTCTCGTCCCTGGAGAAATGCTACAGCGGCGGCGCGCCCATAGCACCCAGCATCCCCGAGCAGTTCGAGAAGAAGTTCGGCGTCTACATCCACAACGCCTACGGCCTCACCGAGAGCAACTCCCCCACCCACTTCGTACCCTGGGGAACGCACGCCCCCGTGGACGAGTCTAGCGGCGCGCTCGCGGTCGGCGTCCCGGTCCCGAACTGCGAGGCACGCCTGTTGAAGATAGAAGACCCTTCGGAAGAGGCGCCGGTCGGGGAGCCCGGCGAGTTCGCCGCCAAAGGACCGATGATCTTCGCCGAGTACTGGAACAAGCCCGAGGCGTCCGAGAAAGCGTTCCACGACGGCTACTTCCTGACCGGGGACGTGGCGGTGATGGACGAAGAAGGCTGGTTCTACATAGTGGACCGGAAGAAGGACATGATCAACGCTGGCGGCTATAAGGTCTGGCCCCGTGAAGTCGAAGACGTCCTCTACACCCACCCTGCCGTGAAAGAGGCAGCCGTCGTCGGCATGCCGGACGAGTACCGGGGCGAGACGGTAAAGGCGTTCGTCGCGCTCAAGGACGGCGAAAGTGTGTCGGAGGAAGACCTGATCCAGTACTGCAAAGAGAACATGGCCGCCTACAAGTACCCGCGCGAGATCGAATTCCGGGACGAACTCCCCAAAACCGCCACCGGAAAATTCCTCCGCCGCGAACTGCGCGGCTAAGCCGGCGGCGGAGCCTCCAGATCGGCCCGGCGGCCTTATTTTCCGGGCGTTTTCGCTCCAGTATGTGCCGACAACATATAAATCCTGTTTATTAGTATAATTCTCGTAAGAGATGTCATGAGCCCATCCGGGTAGTGACGCCGGGCGATGTTCGCCCGGCAAGATGACGAGGAGGTTTTCGGTTGACGGAGAAGAGAGGAGCGCCGTCCGTAATGGACCCGACGCAGATGTGGCGCCAGTGGTACGAGACGAGCACGAAGATGTGGCCGGGGATGTCCGGCGGGGCTCAGGGTAGTTTCATGGACCCTTACGGCCTGTTCCGGCAGTGGATGGACGGTCTGCGGGAGATGCAGCAGCGGATGCTCGGGGCGATGCCCGCGGGAACGCCTTTCGCGCCCAACGGCGGCTCCGGCGCTCCGGCGGTTCAGGACCTCTGGCAGCGGTGGTCCGAGGCGACCACGGATAGCCTTCAGAAGGGTGCCGAGCTCGGCCAGAACGCGATGGAGATACTGCCGCGTTGGATGCAGATGCTCGAAGAAGCTCAGAACAACCTGCTGGCCGCCGGAAGCACCCCCACCGACCCGTTGCAGCTCGCCACCCAGTGGTACAACGCCACCAGCGGTCCCTTCTCGGACTTCGTCGGCGACGTCATAGAGCGCGAGGAGTTCCTGGAACCCTCAAGCCGCTTTTTGCAGAACTACGCCAGCTTCTACAAGGTCTACAAGCGCAACTCCGAGGAGTACCTCAAGAACCTCCAGCTTCCGGTACGCTCCGACATAACGCGCGTCGCCGGCCTCATCGTCAACCTGGAAGACAAGATCGACCGCATAGAGGAAGTCCTCGAAGACTTCGAGTACGGTGACGCCGAACCGGCCACCGCCGAGTCCGTGCAGGCCCTGGAGAAGCGCCTCGACCGGGTCGAAGGCAAGCTCGACCGGCTGCTCGCCGCGCTGGAGAACAACACCCAGAACGGTGGATCTCAGAGCGTCGCGCAGGTAGCGGAGACCAACGGCTCTCCCGTCGAGGTGAAAGCCACGGACGCCGCCCGGCGCAAGGCGCGGGAGATGGGCGTGGACCTGGCAACCGTCAGCGGCACGGGGACGGACGGTCAGGTTACGGTGGACGACGTAAGGAAGAAGGGAGACAGCTAGATGACGGAGACCGCCAACTACGGCGAAGCGCCGACCACGCACGAGGGCATCGTACCCGCCGACGTAGAGAACTTCTTCGACAAGTACAGCAAGGGCATGAGGATCGTCGTCGAGGGCGCCCAGGCCGACACCGGCCAGACGCCCAAAGAGACGATCTGGACCAAGAACAAGGCCAAGCTCTACCACTACGCGCCGGCCGCCGAGAAGAAGCACCCGGTCCCCATCCTGATGGTCTACGCTCTCATCAACCGCCCGTACATCCTCGACCTCATGCCGGGCAACAGCTTCATCGAGTACCTCTGTTCGGAGGGCTTCGACGTGTACATGCTCGACTGGGGCATTCCGGGCGATGAGGACCAGGACCTCGACTTCGAGAACTACGTCCTCGACTACATCCCGCGCGCCGTCAAGAAGGTGCTCAAGCACTCCGGTTCCGACGAGTTCACCCTGCTCGGCTACTGCATGGGCGGCACGATGAGCACCATGTACGCCTCGCTCTACCCGGAGCACCTCAAGAACCTCATCCTGCTGACGGCCCCCATAGACTTCCCCGAGGGGGAGATGGGCCTCTACAGCCTCTTCACCAGTGAGAAGTACATGAACCCCAGCCTGCTCGCCGATGCCTTCGGCAACATCCCCGGAGATCTCATAGACACCGGCAACCGGATGCTAAAGCCTGTCACCAACTACGTCGGCACCTACGTCAACATGTGGGAGCGCATCTTCGAGGAGAAGCCGATGGAGACCTGGCTCGCCATGAACAAGTGGGTCAACGACGGCCCGCCGTTCCCCGGCGCAACGTTCAAGCAGTGGATCTCCGAGTTCTACCAGCAGAACAAGCTCTCGAAGGGCGAGATCACCCTGCGGGGCCGCCGCGTGGACCTCTCGAACATCAAGGTCCCGCTCCTCAACATCGCCGGTAAGAAAGACCACATCTGCGCCCTCCCCCAGGCCGAGGCGACCATGAACCTCGTCGGAAGCGAAGACAAGGAGTTCTTCGTCCTCGACGCCGGCCACGTCGGCCTCATGACCGGCCGCGGCGCCAAGAAAGGCTTGTGGCCCAAGATCGGCGGCTGGCTCGCCGAGCGCTCCGGCGCGTAACAGAAGAACAGCTTTCACGACAAAGAGGGCGGGGCCGCACAAGCGGCCCCGCCCTCTTTCCTTGCTCCGGGTTTCGGTTACTTCTCTTTAACGTAAGTGCCGGGAGCGTCCTCTATGGGCGGGTAGTTGTCGTTGCCCACGCTCGGCGGGTCCCCCTTCTCGCCGGAGCGAGGCTCGAGCCAATTGGTCCAGTCCTCCCACCAGGAGCCCTCATGCTCGGTGGCGTTGGCCCGCCACTCCTCGGCGCTCTTGGCGGAGCCGGCATCGCCCTCCTCGTTTACCCAGTGCTTACCCTTGCCCTTGCTCGGAGGGTTGATCATGCCCGCGATGTGACCGCTGTTGGCGAGCGCGAAACGGGTCTTGGCGTTGGTTATCTGCCCGACCTTCCAGGCCGAGTACCAGGGTACGATGTGGTCCTTCTCCGCGCCTACGGCATAGATCTCACCCTCGATCTTGCCGAGGTCTATGGAACGGTCCAGGACTTTCACTTTGCCCGGCTTTATGAGGTTGTTCTCCAGGTAGGTGTTGCGGATGTAGAAGCTGTGGGCGTCGCGGGCCATGCGCGTGCCGTCGGCGTTCCAGTAGAGCAGGTCGAAGGCCGGCGGTTTCTGGCCGAGCAGGTAGTTATTGACGACGTTCGACCAGATCAGATCGTTCGATCTCAGCAGGTTGAACATGTTCGCCATCTTGCGGTTGTCGAGGTAGCCACGCTCCATCATCTGCTGCTCCATGAACTCCACCTGCGGCTCGTCCATGAATACCGCCGTATCCCCCACGTCGTCGAAGTCCTGCAGCGAGACCATGAACGTCGGGGCGTGGAAGGGGTTCTCGTCGCCGCCGGCGGCGAGCCAGGCGATAGTGACCGCCAGCAGAGTCCCGCCGACGCAGTACCCGACCGGGTTGACCTTATCCGAGCCGGTAATGTTCTTCACGGCCTCGACCGCTGCGAGAGGCCCCTTCGTCATGTAATCCTCGAACTTCGTGTCCTCCATCGAGGCGTCCGGGTTCTTCCAGGAGGTCATAAAGACCGTGTATCCCTCGTTAACGAGGTAGTTGACCATGCTGTTCTTCGGCGTGAGGTCGAGGATGTAGTACTTGTTGATCCAGGGCGGGAAGAACAGTATCGGCGTCTCGTAGACCTTCTCGGTCTGCGGCTCGTACTGGATCAGCTCTATCAGCTCGTTACGGTACACGACCTTGCCCGGCGTGATCGCCAGGTTCTCGCCCGGCTGGAAGGCCGTAGCATCGGTCATGCTCATCCGCCCCTCCTGCAGGTCCGCGAGGAGGTTGCGGGTCCCCTCGGCGAGGCTGGCACCGCCCGTCTCCGCCGCGCGCTTGAGGGCGGCGGGGTTGGTGAGCAGGTAGTTCACCGGCGCCATCGCGTCCACGAACTGCTGCAGGTGGAACTTCAGCCGGCGCTGTTCGTTCGTGTCGTCGCCGTCGGTCTCCTCCGCCTCTTTCAGCAGGAACTCGGAGGCGAGCAGGTAGGACTCCTTGAGCGTCTGGTAGAACGGGTTCGACTCCCACTCGGGGGCGGAGAAGCGCTTGTCCGGGCGTCCCTCCTCTTTCTTCTCCTGGGTCGGCAGACCCCAGAAACGGTTCGCCGACTCGCGCCAGGCGTCCATCGTCGCCCCGAAGAGCTTAGCGTTGAAGTCCGTGGCGCGCTCCATCGCGCGTTGCGGGTCGGACATCTCGCGTGCCCACAGTGTCTGAAGGGATTTAGAGATCTCGACCCAGTTGATCGGGAGCACGTTCTGCATCGGGTTGGCGTCCCACAGCTTCTCCATCGCGGAGAGCAGAGGATCGTTGGCTATGGCCCCGCTGGGCAACTGGCTGGTCTCGTCACCCGTGGAGACGCCCGGCGACATCAGCCAGGGGACGCTGGCGCCCGGCGTCGCGCTCATCGCGCCCATGTTCGCCCGCATCCACTCCGACCACATCTCGAACGGAGCCATCGGACTCGCCGCATTGGATCCGCCGTTGCCTGTTCTTCCTTCGCTCATCTACTCTTCCTCCTCGGGCCGTTTTGCCGGGCGGCTCGTGCCGCCCCCTTGTGTCCCGTTTTACAGTTTACCCGTTATTGGCGGGTTTCAGTTCAGATCTTTCCGACCAACCGGCGGAACACCCGTCGCGCTTCCGCAAACCAGTCCTTCTCCTCTACCCTCTTCGTCCGCCGCGGTTTGCGAGGCTTGAGGAACGCGACAACATCTCGGTTCACATCCGCGAACCGCTCGATGAACACTAAATGACCGGCGGCGTCGAGGACGCGCAGCTTGGCATTCGGGATCGCCCCGGCGAGGGCGGCGGCGTTCGCAACGGGTATGTAGCGGTCTTCGGCCCCGTGGATAACGAGGGTCGGGGAGGTTATGTGTTCCACGTCGCCGGAGAGGTCGAAACGTGCGCCGGCCATCGCCTGCTCGTAGTAGGCGTTGATCGAGGGCGAGTCCGCGAGACGCCAGCGGATGACCTGCTCGAACTCTTCGGGCCGCTCGGCCCGGTAGATATCCGAGGTCGCTGTTTCGAGACCCCGGCGAACCGTCCCCTCGGGGGTAAAGGAGCCCCAACCGACCATGTCCGCCAGAGCCCTGGGAGATATCGCCTCCGGTCCGTTACCGCCGTAACTGGTACACACCAGGACCAGCCGATCGACCAGATCCGGCCTGCGTAGCGCCAGTTCCTGCGCCACGAAACCACCGAGCGAGGTGCCCAACACGTGAGCCTTCCTGATGCGGAGTTGATCCATGAGCGCCACCACGTCGTCGGCCAGATCCACGACACCGTTTTTCAGCCCCCGTTCTCCCCGCACGTCGAACGTGATAGTACGGAAGTGGCGCGAGAAAGCCGGTATCTGCTTGAACCACCCCCAGCGCCCGAAGCCCAGGCCGTTGATCAGGACCAGCGGCGGCCCCTCACCGTGAATGTCGTAGTCTATGCTGGTCTCATCGGTGATCATCACGGGCATAAAGTAATCACCTCGATCCTTCGGGCCTCGAAAATGTACAACCCAAACAAGCTCTCGTATAAGAAAATCACTTACATATTGTACATAGATGCAAATTGCACACAAGCAAAGTGTGTAAATAGTGTGTGAACAACTTCGCGGATAGAATTGACCCCGGCATTGGCACAACATATGCTTTCGGAGGAAAAGGGATGCTCGCGAGACGCTTACGTGGTGTCCGGGGAGCCGATCAGGAGGAGACCAAAATGACTTCTACGCCAGAGCGTACCAGGAGTGCCGTCCGGCCCGTTGACTTCATCGGCGTGGACCGCCTCCTCTCCGAGGAGGAGCGGCAGGTTCGGGACGAGGTGAGGGAGTTTGTGGACCGGGAGGTCATACCGGTGGCCGCCGATCACTGGGACCGGGCTGAGTTTCCATTCGACCTGCTGCCGGGTCTGGGAGAGTTGGGCCTGATGGGCGGCAGTTACGCGACAGACTACGGGTGCGCCGGATGGAGCAACGTCGCGTACGGTCTCGCTATCGCCGAGCTTGCGCGGGGTTCCGGCAGCATGTCCACATTCCTGCACGTCCAGAGCGGGCTCGCGATGGCGGCTATCCACGAGCTCGGTAGCGAGGAACAGAAGCAGCGGTGGCTGCCGGGGATGGCCAAGTGCGAGAAGATCGGCTGCTTCGGCCTCACAGAGCCCGACGCCGGAAGCGATCCCGGCTCATTGGACACTACAGCCGTCGAGAAGGACGGCGGCTACGTGCTGAACGGAGAGAAGAAGTGGATCGGCAACGCCTCGTTTTGCGACGTGGCCGTGATCTGGGCCCGCATGGAAGACGGTAAGCTCTCGTGTTTCCTGATCGAAGGGGATAATCCGGGCTTTCATACCGAAGTCCTCCCCCGCAAAGCCTCCCAGCGGGCCGTCTGGCAGACGCACATAACCATGAAAGGCTGCCACGTCCCGGCGGACGCCCGGCTACCGGGAGCAAAGGGGCTGGGATCCACCCTCACCGTGCTCACACACTCCCGCTACGGCGTCGGGTGGGACGGTCTCGGACAGGCTATGGACTGCTACGAAACGGCGCTCGCGTACACGAAGGAGCGCACACAATTTGGAAGCCCCATAGCGTCGTACCAGCTCGTTCAGCAGAAGCTCGTCACGATGGTCAATGAGATCTCTCTGAGCCAGCTCCTCTCTATTCACATGGGTCGCTTGAAGGACGCCGGGGAGTTGGACCCCGCAACCGTCTCGATGTTCAAGATGAACAACGTCGCCAAGGCACGCACCACGGCCGCGCTCGCCCGCGACGTGCTCGGTGGCAACGGCATCCTGCTCGACTACCGGGTAATGGAGCATATGGCGGACATAGAAGGCGTCTACACCTACGAGGGAACCAACGACGTGAACACCCTGATCGTGGGCCAGGCTATCACCGGCCACCGCGCCTTCTCTTACCGTCCTCCGAAGAACCCGGAGCCAAATGGACGCGCCGAGGAGATAGCAGAGTAGCCTGAGCTTCGAATTCAACTATCGGGGCAGGTTGAGAGCCACCGCACTCCTCGAATCGCCCGACCACAATCTGTAGCTCACCAGCAGCGATCTCTCAGGACGTTTTCAGTAATGCCGCGAAGGCAGGAGGGACCTACTGCCCGCATTGGTTTGCGTTGCCTCCGAAGCTCATCCCCGGAGTAGAATTTGACAAACAATAATTAGTAAGCTAATCTTTAGCAATGCAAATAAATTCAGTGTTTAACTTTAGGGTGGTGGTAAGCGGGGATGAGTTGGATTCTCGGGACGACGGGGCGTCGGAGAGCAAACCGTTCGTTATAGAGGAGAGCATGGGCTACCTCGTAAACTACCTGTCCAGGACGTTTGCCCATGCGCTAGCGGAACGCTTGGCGACGCAAGGAGCGTCTCTCGGACAGTGGGCTGTGCTGATGTTCCTGTGGGCGCGGGATGGTCAGTCCCAAGGAGAACTCAGTCGCCGGGTCGCGATCGAGGACGCCACGATGGTGCGTACCATCGACCGCATGGAGCGCGATGGTCTCGTCCAGCGCGTGCGGAACACGCGCGACCGCCGCCGGATCGACATCTTTCTCACCGACAAGGGCCGGTCTCTTCGAGATTCGCTCGTACCCTGTGCCATTGCCGTAAACGAAGCGGCAACACAACCGTTCACCGATGCCGAAAAACAACAGTTAAGCGATCTCTTGCGCCGGATGATCGAGTCGCTTGAGAGCACTCCTTCTATAAAAGAGAAAGGAACCGGGCATGTCCGAGCCGAAAGTATCGAATAAGCGACTTCGGGATACGCAGCGGATCGTCCATCTCGTGGGCGGTCTGATGTTGGGAGTCTATATATACATCCCGTTGGTGGGCGGTTCTACCGCGCACTTCGTTACGTCGCTCATGCAGTTCGTGGTTTTCCCCGCGGTAGTAGCGACGGGCATGTTGATGTGGCAACTGCCCCGTCTGCGCAGGCTGCTCAAGGCTAGGCAGAAGAATAAGGTGGTCGAGTAACTCACGTGTCCATAGCGAGCTTCTAGGAGATCTGGTGAACATGTCAAGACTCAAGCAAACCCTCTCCATAGTGTTCATGAGTGCCTTCACCGGCGGCTGCCTAGTGGTGTCGCTCGTCATGGTCCCCGACTGGCGTAAGATGGAACCCGATGCGTTTCTGGATTGGTTTTCCAAGAACGGCCCCAGGCTCGGCCTAACGATGCTTCCTCTGGAGGCTGTCGGGTCGTTGTTCGCGGTTCTCGCGTTCGTTGATGCCATGAGGAGGAAGTCGGATAGCCGCGCGATCTGGGGTCTGTCGAGTATCTGTATCGTCGCCACGCTCGTTCTACTGCCCGTTTACTTCGCCCAGGCCAACGCGCGGATGCTCAACAAGACAATCGAAGTGTCCGAAGTCGGAGCCGAGCTTGAGTCCTGGTCGAACTGGCAATGGCTCCGAACGGTCCTGGCTGCTCTGGCAGTCGCCTTAGGCAGTTGGGGCTGGCGCCGGGAGCAAGCCAAACATGCACCGAAATAGATTAGCCGGTCACATATCTACTAGAAGACCGCTGGGCTCGACGATGTCGCGGAGGTCTGGAGCCAGGCGCCAGGATACCCTCTGATGGGGCGGCTGCACTCGAAGTAGGATACTTCAGAGCTTCCCCCTACGGACCCGGCGGCCCGCTACTGACGCTCGGCACTTTCCGCCAAGCGCTCTACGGCTGCTCCCAGCGGCGCGCCGATGCCCTCTTCGAGCTTTGCGACGCCATACTCACCGCCGGAGCGGTCCCGTCGTCGCCTTACCTGAGCCTCGCGGCTGTCCATCGGCGCGGCTGGGGCAGCCTCTACGCCGCGCTGAGCAAGAGAAGGATTGACGAGGAGGGACTGCGGGATCTCCTGGCCCGCTATTCTGTGGCGTGTGCGTGCCTATTCGTAGTTAAATTTGAATCTGAGACAGCTACATCGGCGTGAGGGCGGAGCCTCGCTGCGCACTTCCGGTCCGGCGGAGTAGATCGTGCCAGGAAGCGTAGAGCGCGCCGGCCAACACGAACCACGCCACGGCACAGATCAACCCTGACTGCACCCCCGGCGCCCCGAATAACAGCGTCCTCCAGCCACCAATGCCGTCCGCCCCCGTGAGCGCGCGTAGCACGAGCGCGGGCAGCGGCGTCTCCAGCAGCCCGATGGCGAACAGCACGTACTCCCACGGCCCCTTGAGGTCCGCGAACATGGCGGCGACCCCGAAGACCAGGATGCCGAGCGGACGCGCCCACCACACCAGCAGCAGGCTCACGGTCCCGACCGGCGCCGGCTCGCCGGACAGGCCGGCGGGGGGAAGCCAGACCAGCGCCAGCAGCGACGCCCCCGCCACGACGGCCCCGACCGTCCCGCAAAGGAGCCCCATCCGGGAGTGGCTCCCGTACAGTAAGACGTAGAGCCCGAAGAGGCTCGCCGTGGTCAGCGCAATACCGAACGGTCCCGCCAACCACAACCTATAGAAGACTCCGGGCTCCGCCGGCGTCCCGGAAGCCCCGGAAGAGAGCACCAGCCACAACACCCCAATCGACAGCAACGCGGCGCCCGCGAAGGCCACAATTGCCCCGCACCAGATCAGCCAGGCCGGACGCCTCATATCCCCGCCGCGCACACCCCCAACCTCTCTCATAAAGGGCAGTCTAACCGATCCCGCCTCCCCGCCGGTGTGGAAGCCGGACCTCAAAACGTCTAGAATCCTCCCAAGCTCAA
>CALMWA010000003.1 GCA_937873125.1 uncultured Actinomycetes bacterium
AAGACCCACAACGACTACTTCCGCAACCGCCTCGAAGCGAACGGCCTCGACCCGGCGTGCTTCGGCTGGGCCAGCGTGCAGCTCGACGGCGGCATAGACGCGGTGGTCGAGAAGGTCGAAGACTGGTTCGAAAGCACCCTGGAGAGCGCCGAAGCCCTGGAGTACGAGATGACCGGCCCGGAGTCCTTGCGGCTGGGACTCCACACCTCCAGTCCCATCTCCGACGAAGCGGCCCGGAGCCTAGCGGAGATAACGCTGGCCATAGTATGCGCCGGCGGCACGGTAGTAATTCCGGAGCGCGCGTCGGTGCTATCCTCTTCGGCTTTTCTGGAACTCGTGCTCGGAGACTATCCCGTTGAGAACACCCTTGCTTACGGGCAGGCTGTGGAGGAGCCGGGATTGCACGTCATGGAGGCTCCGACAGACCACTGGATCGAGACGGCGACCGGCCTCGGGGCGACGGGCGTGGAGGCGATGCTGGCCCACGTCGCGGGACACCCATTGCAGGCTCACCGCATGCTCCCGCTGGTTCAAGTCTCCTCCGACCCGGAGACTCTGCGAAGCTACGCCGACGACCTGGACGTGCTTCTGGACGGCAACCCGGACGACTGGACCGAGGGGATCCTGGAGACCGTCGCGTCAATAGCATCCCGCGAGTATGTGCCCCGCTTATTCGAGGCGGGCAACACCGATTTCCAGTTCACCCGCGGGTTGCTCGGCGTCTCTATGTAGGCGCGAGGCGTGATGTGTTGCGCCTTGGCCCGTTCGGGAGCGGGTCAGCGGGGGACGTAGGCGAACGTGTCGGGGTTGGGGCCGGTGCGGCCGTCCTCGCCTTTATCGAGGGTGGAGATCTCGTCCAAGTCGCTCGGATCGAGCTTGAAGTCGAACAGCTTGAAGTTCTCCCTCATTCGCGAGGGCGTCACCGACTTGGGGAACACGATGTCGCCGCGCTCTATGTGCCATCGTAGGACGACCTGCGCCGGCATCTTGCCGACCTTCTCAGCGATTTGTGTGATGGTGGGGTCGCCGAGCACCGCGCCCTGCGCGATGGGCGACCACGCCTCGGTGGCGATCCCGTGCTCCCGGCCGTAGTCGCGCACCGCGTCGTTGGTGAGGTAGGGGTGAACCTCGATCTGGTTCACCGCCGGCACCGTCTCGGTTTCTGAGGCCAGCCGCTTTAGGTGCTCGACCTGGAAGTTCGACACGCCGATGGAGCGGGCGCGACCATCCTGCTTAAACTCCTCCAGCGTCTTCCAGGTGGAGACGTAGTCGCCGTCGTAGAGCATGGGCAGGGGCCAGTGGATCAGGAACAGGTCCACGTAGTCGAAGCCGAGCTCCGAGAGCGTCTCGTCGAACGCCCGGCGGGCGTCGTCCGGTTCGTGGAAGCCGTTGTTGAGCTTGCTGGTGACGAAAACCTCGGAACGGTCGAGGCCGGAGGCACGGACAGCCTCGCCGACCCCCTTCTCGTTGCGGTACATCTCGGCGGTGTCTATGTGCCGGTAGCCAATATCTAACGCCTCGCCCACCGCCTTCGCGGTGTCCTTCGGCTCGATCTGGAAGACCCCGAAACCGAGCTGCGGGATTGCGTTGCCGTCGTTGAGTGTGATGCTAGGAACCGCGCTCAAGATCGTCTCACTCCCTTGTTTGTCGTGATTACTCCTCGGATCACAAAGGATACCGGGATACCCTGTCCGGACTGTCGCCAAAACGTCGCGTTTGTTCGTGGGTCGGTCAGACCGCCGGGGCTCTATCTTCCCAGCCATCCGCCGTCTACGGGCAGGATCGCGCCGTGGACGTAGGAGGCGGCATCCGATGCGAGGAAGACAGCGGTGCCCTTGAGGTCTTTGGGCTCGCCGTAACGCCCGGCGGGGAGGCGGGCGAGTAGGGCTTCGGAACGCTTTACATCCTCGCGCAGCGCGCTCGTAAGCTCGGTGGTGAAGTAGCTGGGGGCGATGGCGTTGACGTTGATGCTGAGCGAGGCCCACTCGTTGGCGAGGGCGCGGGTGAGGTTGGCGATACCGGCCTTTGATGAGGAGTAGGACGGCACGGTTATGCCGCCTTCGTAGGAGAGGACCGAGGCGGTGTTAATGATCTTGCCGCCCCGACCCGCCTCGACGAAGTGCCTCGCCGCCGCCTGGGAAAGGTAGAAGGCGGCGCTGAGGTTGATCGCTATTACGTCCTCCCAGTCCTGCTCGCCGAATTCCAGCGCCGGGGCGCGGCGAATGATGCCGGCGTTGTTGATCAGGATGTCGAGGCGTCCCAACTCTTCTACGCACTCGCCGACGATCTTCGCCGCCTGATCCGCCTTAGTCTCAAGAAGATCGACGTTCATGGGGTGAAACCGGCGACCGAGCGCCGATACCTGCTCGCCAGTTTCGTCCAGGGACACGATGTCGAGGGCGGCGATGTCGGCCCCGGCTTCGGCAAGTCCGAGCGTGATCCCCTGGCCGAGGCCACGCGCGGCGCCGGTCACGAGGGCCACCTTGCCTTCGAGGCTGAAGTCGTCGAGGATACCCATTAGAAGCAGAGGTCCTGGGGTTCGATGCCTTGCTGCTCGCAGAAGTTCAGGTAACGCTCCAGCTTCGAGAATACGTCGTCCTGGTAGATCAGGCCGTCGTTATCGTCGAGGTATTGGATCGTACCTTCGAGGATGAACAGCGTGATCATGCGCTCCACCCCTTCATCCACGACCAGCGTGTGGATGTCGCCCGGCGGCTCGTAGACCAGCGTGCCCGGACGCGCCACCCAGTCTCGTTCCAGGTAGTGCCATGAACCCTCGATGCAGTAGCCTATTACCTGTCCGCCTGAATGCCGGTGCCGGTTGACCTTCCCGGAGCCTTCGACCTTGAGCAGGTTGATCCAGCGCCCCGTAGCAAGGTCGAACCTCAACGGCTTGAACCACACTCGCTCCCCCTGCGGCACCCACGGTAACCTATCAGAATCTATCGCCTGATCCGGCAGCCCCAACGCTTCGACGGCCCGCATCCCCAAGTCCTCGGCCACTAGAACCCCTTTCCTTTGCCTAACCGTAGCGTAACGCTCCAGCGAACCGCGAGCAACCGCTCAGCG
>CALMWA010000004.1 GCA_937873125.1 uncultured Actinomycetes bacterium
CGGAGAGGAGAGCGCGGATGCGGCGTTTGATGGTTCTGCTGACGGCTGTAGCTCTGGCTCTCTGTATCGTTGGCACAGTCCCGGCGGGGGCGACAACGGCGGCGGATACGCTGCTCGACGTGAGGTTCGGGGACCACGGGAGCTACGAGCGGGCGGTCCTGGACCTCGGTGTGGGAGAGAACCCCGCGCAACTCGTCCCGTACTACGAATGGAACAGGATCGCCGGCGACACCGTCCTGCGGGTGCAACTCCCCTCGGTCGACTCCACGATGACCAGCGGCGGCGACGCCATCGGCCGGACCATCTCCCGCTACTACACCGTGCGGGCAATGGACGGGAAGCACCTCTTCGTTGACCTCGTCCTCGAAGAAGACGCCGGACCCGTTACGGTGTTCTATATGGGATACCCGGCCCGCATCGTGGTGGACGTACCCACGGGCGGCGCTAATTCGAGCCGGCTGCCCGCAGCCGGCGAGCGGGCGGTCATCATGCGGCCCCGCACGAACTTCGACGTCGGGCCAGATGAGATCACGGTCAAGGGCTACGCCCGGCCGTTCGAGGGACAGGGCGACTGGCGCATCAAGAACAGCGCGGGCAAGGTGGTGCGCGAGGGCTCTTACAAAACCACCGATTGGTCCACCACCTGGGGCCGGTACCGCTTTACGGCCGAGTACCCGGACTCCATGAGCGGACGCAGAGGCGTGTTGCAGGTGGGGGAGAACTCGGCGCGCGACGGGCGCTTCGAGGGAGTCTCCGTACCGCTAGATTTCGAGTAAGAGATAGTTGACCCGGAGGAGGGCTTTGGAGAGCAAAGATGCGAGAAACCGGCGGCACGGTCTGGACGAGGGGGCGCCCCGAATCCCCGACGTGCTGGCGCGGGGCAGGTTCGTGGCTGTATCGGCCAGGATCGGCAACGACCTAACGGGCCACGTCTGCGACTGGAACGAGACCGGTCTGCTGCTCGACGTGCAGGACCCTAGCGGCGACGCGACCGGCCAGGAGTTCCTTCCGTGGCACAGCATAGAGCGGGTGAGCATCGAGGAGCCGTGAGAACCGCAGGCCGCGTGCGGGACCTGCCGCGGCTGGAGACCGACCGGCTAATCCTCCGCAAAATGCGCCTCGAAGACGCCGAAGCCATGTTCGCCTACGCCTCCGACCCGGAGGTAACACGGTACGTGATCTGGGCCACCCACCGCACCATCGAGGATTCGCGGGCCTTCCTGGAGCTGACCGTCAGCAGCTACGCCTCCGGCGAGGGGCTGGACTGGGGCATCGTCTACAAGGGCGACGAGAAGTTCATCGGGACGTGCGGTTTCGTGAGCCACAGCCCGGAGCACGCCCGCGCCGAGATCGGCTACGTTCTCTCCCGCCGCTACTGGGGCCGGGGCCTGGCGCCCGAGGCGGTGCGTGCCCTGATCCGATTCGGCTTCGAGCGTATGGGCCTGAACAGGATCGAGGCTCGCTGCATCGCCGGGAACACCGTGTCCGCCCGTGTGATGGAGAAGGCCAGGATGACCTACGAGGGAACCCTGCGGGAGCGCGAGAAGATCCAGGGTAAGCTCCGGGACATGAAGATGTATTCGATACTCCGGCGCGAGTATCTCGCCGCTAGAGACCTCTGACGGCCGGGATGATCTCCTCGCCGAAGGTTTCGAGCGGCTTTATCTCGTGGACGTTTGGCATGTTGAAGATAAGGTGCTGGATGCCCGCGCCGTTAAGCTCGCGGCAGTGCCCGATCACGTCGTCCGCCGTCATGCCGTCCGCAGAGAGGTTGGCCGTTCCCAGGGCGGTCTTCTCGATCTCTTCGTAGTCACGTCCCACGTCCTCGCAATGGCCGCGCAGCACGTCCAATTTGTGCCGGATCGTCTCCGGCCCGCCGTAGGCGAAGAGGTTGCAGGCGTCGGCGTACTGGGCTACGAGCCGTAGGGTCTTCTTCTCACCGGAGCCGCCGATCATGATCGGTGGGTGCGGCTGCGATACGGGCTGCGGACTGTTTAGCGTTTCGGCCAGCCGGTAGTGCTTGCCCTCATAGGGCGCTACTTTATCGGACCACATCTGGCGGATGATCTGGAGCGCCTCCTCCAGACGTTCGAACCGCTCACTCGTGGTTGGAAACGGCACGCCGAGACCCGCTGATTCCCGCTCGTACCAGCCCGCGCCGATCCCGAGGTACGCCCTCCCGCCGGAGAGCACGTCGAGCGTGGTCGCCGTCTTCGCCAGGATACCCGGATAGCGGTACTGCACCCCCGTCACCAGGGTGCCGAGCTTCACCCGTTTGGTCACGCCCGCCAGGTAGGAGAGGGCGCTGTAGCCTTCGAGCATCGGCTCCTCGGCCTCTCCCACCATCTCGATCTGGAAGAAGTGGTCCATCACCCAGAGGCTGTCGAAACCGGCTTCGTCGGCGGTACGCCCGATCTCCGCCAGCTTCCGACCCAACCCTTCGGTACCATCCGGCCAGGTGAAGCTCGGGACTTGCAGACCGATTCGCACGATGTGACTCCTCTCGTGAACTGACGGGACGGCGGCGTTGAGACCGGATCAGTATATCGCGTGCTCCAGCGCCTCGAAGAGCCGGTCCACGTCGCGCTCGGTGTTGTAGAGGTGGGGCGAGACGCGCACGCTCTCGCCGCGCACGCTGACGAAGATATTCTCCGAAGCGAGCTGGGCGGCGAGGTCCTGCGGAGCGTCCGGGCCGAGGCGCAGACCGATCATGTGCCGCGCCCGCCGCTCTCTCGGCACGGCTTCGATGCCCAACTCAGCCGCCCGCCGCTCGATGGAGTCCGTCAGCTCTCCGATGCTCTCCGAGACGTTATCGACGCCCCAGGCGAGGATCCGGCGCAACGCCTCGCTCGCCATCGGGAGCAAGGCGAAGTTGCCCCGCTCGCCCACGTCGTAGCGCCGGGCGCCGGGCTGAAAATCGTCCTGGTAGTCGACGAGCCGGGCGAAGTCCTCACTGTCCTTGCGGTTGATCCAGTTGTGCTCTATCGGCTTTCCCGCCCGCCACTCCTCCCCAACGTACATGAACCCAACCCCGTAAGGTCCGAGCAGCCACTTGTACGACGACGCCACGAGGAAGTCCGGCCGCACCGCGCCAACATCGAACGGATGCGCCCCCAGCGACTGTATCCCGTCCACCACGAGCGCCGCCCCGACACCCCGCGCTTCCTCCCCGATCCGAACGAGGTCCAGCAGGGAGCCATCCGTCCAGTGGCAGTTCGGGACCGAGACGAGGGCCGTACGCTCCTCGACGCGCTCCAGCACCGCGCTCGTCCAGTCGTGATCCGCGGGATGAGGCACAATCACTATCTCCGCGTTCTTTCGCTTCGCCAGTTCGCGCCACTGGTACACGTTTGACGGGAACTGATCCTCCAGGATCACAATGGTCTCTCCGGCTTCGACCGGCACGTTCGCCGCCGCGACGGCCATGCCGTAGCTCACGGACGGGACGATGGCGACGCCGTCCGGGTCGCCGCCGACGAGGCGGGCGAACAGCGAGCGGACGTCCTCCGCATCGCGGAAGAAGTCCTCCGGCGCCAGCTCCCACGGTCGAGCCTTTCTCCCCACGGCCCGCTCCCCGATCTCGCGGGCGGAGTGGAGCTGTGGTCCCATGTAAGCGCAGTTGAGATAGGAGACATCATCCGGTATCTCGAACAGCTCCCGCTGGCTCTCCAGGATCATGTCTCGCCTCCGGTCTTTGCTAGGCTTTTTAGCAGGCGGCTCGTTGAGATCATAGCTCCACCGAGCACCGCCGGTATCCCGCCGCCAGGATGCACCGACGCACCGACGCGCCACAGCCACGGCCGCCGCCTCTCGGAGTACCGCGGACGATGCAGCGGGCCGCTCATCCAGAACGGCCGCGCCCGGCCGTAGAGCGCCCCGCCCGGACTGCCCCGCTCCTCGAAGTACCGGGGATGCAGTATCTGGTGCTCCGCGAAATATTCCGTGGCCGGCCGCGGCAGACCGAGCACGCGCGAGATGCGCTCTATCTCCTTCTGGACGAAGCCACTCTGCAGCCCGTACTCTTTTCCGTTGGCGGGGGCGGTGAGCCCCAGGGCGAGGACGGGCCGCTCGTTCGGGTACGGCTCGCCGGGCGGGTAATAGTCCACGAACGCCATCGCCTCGGCGGGCTCGCGTCCATTCTCCAGGCTCGCGTAGAGGGCGGAGGGGTTCGTGGGGAGTACGACGCCGTGGTTCGGGAGGTTCGCCGGCGCGTCGCCGTGCAGGGCGGCGTAGATCGCGACGCCTGAGCACGATAACCGCCCGGATGAGCGCCGCTTCTCCGTTCCGAGCAACCGCTCCAGCCTCTCCGGGTCCAGGTCGCTGACCACCGCGTCGGCAGGGTAGGCGCCGGCGGCGGTTCGGACCTTGCCGGGTTCTATCCTTTCGACCGGCTCTCCGGTCCGGATCTCGACTCCGGCGGCCCTCGCGAGACGTTCGAGCGAGCGTGGGATCTCGTAAACGCCGCCTTCCGGGACCCACACGCCGTCCGCCGCCATGATGGCCGGCATGCTGGCGTAGAGCGCCGACGTGCGGGCCGGGCTGACGCCCGCGTTGAGGGTGTGAATGGCGATGACCTCGCGCAAGTCCTCCGGGAGCCAGCCCAGGCTATCCAGGTAACTCTTCGTCGTCGGCCGCCGTCCATAGAGCTTTGCGAGCCGCCACAGCGCCGGACGTATCCGGGACTCGTACCAGTCCGACGTGAGCAGGCGCGTTACCTCCGGGCCGAGCCCACCGTGTATCCCGACGAACCGCTCCCACGCCGCGTGCCACGGATGTCCTTCCGGGACGGGCAGCGGGACGACCTCGCCCTGGTGGTAGTATCGGCCCACCTCCGGCAGACGCTTGAGATTCAGACCGGCGGTCTCCGCTGAGTCATCACTGCCGAGGGCGTCTAATCGCCGCAGCAACTCGTCCCAGACACCTGGGAAGGTAACGATGGCGGGGCCGGTGTCCACCCGCTGGCCGTCGAGCTCGATACGCTGGCTCTTGCCGCCGAGCCAATCGTTC
>CALMWA010000005.1 GCA_937873125.1 uncultured Actinomycetes bacterium
CTCTTGCCCGTCCGATTGTCCGTGATCGACAGGCTGTCGTTGCCCTGCGTCGCCGTGCTATTGCCATCCATACTTTGCGACTGCTCCGTCAAAACATACCCCTTTCTCTGATGCCTATATTATAGATGCAAATTTCATATATATGCTTGTAAACTTTCTTCCTAGATCCACGCGCCTCTATTATCCCTGAAAAGAGGGCCGGCGTAAATTGCTGGGTGTCGTCACGGGAGATGTGGATAGTAAACTAGGAGTCATTGTCGAGCGGAGCATTGGAGTTTGCGGGTGTCCGAGCCGGTTGAGTATCAGGAGAATCCGAATGAGGAGGATCCACCCGTTACGGCGATTGCTACCCGGCGGGTAAAGAAGGGGCGCGAGAAGGAGTTCGAGGATTGGGTCTCCGGCATCCTCGCCGCCGCGCAGGGCTTCCCCGGTTACCTGGGATCCAACGTAATCCGTCCCGGCGGGCCGGAGGACGACGAGTACCAGATCGTCTTCCAGTTCGACCACGAGAGCAACCTGAAGAACTGGGAGCACTCCCAAGAGCGCCGCCACTGGCTCGACAAGGCAGATCCCCTCATCAACGAGGAGAATGTGCGAATCCTCACCGGCCTCGAAACGTGGTTCACGCTCCCCTACAAAGCCGGCGAGCCCGCGCCGCCGCGTTACAAAATGGCGACGGTAACGTGGCTCGCGGTCTTTCCGACGGTACTGATCATCTTCACGCTCTTCGGTCCGCTGCTCAACCTACTCCCGATGGTCCTACGCACGGTCGTCTTTACGCTCACCATGGTCACGCTGATGACGTACGTGATCATGCCGCGCATGACCCGCCTGTTCTCTTTCTGGCTCTACCCTAAGAAGTAGCTACGCCGACTTACGCCCTGACTACTTGGGTACTCGACGTTTTTTGTACAATGCTCGATCAATGTGGGAGTCAAGAGTTCCTGACTTTAGAGCATTGTCTATATCTGCCCTGTACTGTTTGTCTTTCTTTATTGTAGTTTCGAGCAGCTTAAGTGCATCCTCGAAATGCACATTCAGTGTTTCTGGATTGTTCTCCAAATCTTCAATCTGATTTCGTAATTCAGGAAGACCAATTTGCCAACTATCTCCCTCTCTCCAGAGGTGTGCTGCAATCCTTGTAATATGAAAAGCACCGTTATTAACTAATTTTCGTCGAAGTTCATCAGAGTCGGTAGTGTACTGCGACTGTCGCAGCCATCTAACAGCATGCCGATATATGTTCGTAGCGATCACATGAGGTTCTATCATTTGACCGCTAAAAACCGTTTCGTAGAGTTCGCCCCAGACTTTGTATTTGCGGCGCCTCGCGTCGGAAGGTTTCTTCAACACTACAGCCAAATAGCTCTGAGCTACTATCTCGTTGGCTATTATCCGCTGAACATCGATGTTGTTTTGGTTATCGTACTGTCTAGGCTTTCTCTCATACAAATAACCATAACTCGCAAAAGCTCGTTCCATGTCTACTTGTACGGGGTCATTTGCCCGTAGATCACGGCTGTTGATTTTGTTCTGGTTATTTGTTGTTAGGACAATCTTATCTACCAGATCAGAATCGGCTGCTTCATAGACACGAAGTAGTACGCGGGTATCGGGGGCAAGCTTTCCTTCACGCTCTGCCAAAGCCAAAGTAGTGGCCGTTTGGCACCCATTTACGATCTGCATATTCTTGATTTTGACGTGTGGGTTGTCTGGATCTGTCACTGCCTCGCAGTGCTCACAAACAATTGTTACACCATTGTTGAGAAACCAGAATAGGTAACTCTCATCAGCTTGACTACAAGTATTGAAGATGTCTGAGTTTACAGCCCCGCGTGTTCCAAGAAAACGTCGAATGTTCGCATCGAACACAGACCCTGTGACATCATCGTTGACTACTCTCGCAATTTCTCGAGCAGTCGCAGAGCATATGATGCCTTTCAGACCTTCAGCATGGTATCTAATTAAGGAAGGGTTATTGGCGTCGTATCGGATGCGTATATTTTCATTGATCTTACGATCACGCTTTTCAAGTGCGTTCATCCGAGTTACTAGCTCGTTGGCACCCCAAGCTCGAAACTCAAAACTAGCGAACGTGTCGTTATCATACTGGTCTCTGATCGTTTTTTCTTCTTGTTTAAACTCCTCTGATATTTCGCCTTCGAGACCGTTGGTCACAAATGCGACCTGAACATGTATATTTGAGGGCCCTATCGCGCTTTGTATCGACCTATACTCTGTTATTCGGTCTCTGAACTTCACATTGGCAAGTTTATTGACATCAGCTCGCGATTTGTTGAATATCCAGTCAAGGCCGTTACGCATCTGTATCAAAACATTAGACGAAAAAGAGGTCGTTTTCTTTGCTTGTACTATGTAAACGGTAGCTTCGTTGTCGTCCTGCTCAAGAGTAATAATATCAACCTGCTTGTCTTGCCCTCCATCCACGAAATCTGCAGGATCAAAGGCGTGCATACTTTGTCCAACAATTAGAGTATGCACGAAACGAGCAAACGCAACATCCTCCGTTACAGCCAAATCCTGTACAGTTTTCTCAACCCGCTCCTGGACGATCTGTTGCCGTAGCTTCAAACTATGTTCCACCTTTATCGAACACCCTTGACAGAAATCGTACCGCACTCGCCGGAAAATTACGCTTTAGTAGTCGTGAACCGCAGCGATCTCCTGCAGATACTTCAGCGCATCTTCGGTGGAGATCACATCACCGTACTTGGCATCTATGTCGTGGAGGTTGGCTTCGTGGGCGTCGGGATTGCGGTCGCCGACGGCCTCGCGCGGGACTACGGGACGGAAACCGTATTGGAGGGCGTCTACGGCGGTGGCCCGCACGCAGCCGGAGGTGGACACGCCGGTGATGATGAGGGTGTCCACACCGGCGACGGTGAGGGCGCTGCCCATACCGGTGCCGAAGAAGCCGGAGGCAAAGAGCTTGTTCAGGACGGGTTCGGTTTCGCGGGGTGCGATGCGCGGGTCGATCTCGGCCCAGCGGCTGCCGGCTTCGAGGACGAGGAGCGCGGGCACCTTTTCGATGAATGCGGCGGCGGTGAGCTTGTCGGACTCGCGAAACGCGACGGTGGTGAAGATGACGGGTACCTCCGCCTGCCGGGCGGTATCCAGAAGCCTGGCTATGTTCTTTACCGGCTCTTCGAGGTCGCAGGCCAGGGGACTCTTCGGGTCGGTGAAGCCCAGGGTCATGTCTATGACGGCGAGGGCGGGACGGCGGCCGAAGCCGCCTCGCTCGCCGAAGCCTTCGATGTGCGTCACCGGGCTACCCCGTTCCGTTGATGCCCCCGTTGCGGCGATCACCCAACGCGCCCGAGAGCCATTCATTGAACTTGCGACGGGACGCGGCGATGGCGGTTCGCTGTTCGTCGAGCGGTGGGAGGTCGCCATGATCGAACTGTTTCAGCTCTCCACGCCCGTCGCGCAATTCGGCGCGCCGCGCCTCGGTCGCGCCGGCGTCCACGACGCCGGCGCTTCCGATGACGACGCCGTACTCGACCTCGGCGGCTTCAAGGCTGACGAGGTTCCAGCGGACGTCTTTTACGACGGCTTCGGGGTCGCGGGCGAGCGGGTCTCCAACGCCTCCAGCGCCAGCCGTCTCGAAGTGCAGCAGGTCATCCTCGTAGACTGGGACGCCGCTCACTTTGGATGGCATTTCTATCTTCTCGCCGCTCGCGCGGACCAGCGTTTTGCGGGACGGCGCGCCAGGTTTGCCGCCGGCGACGCCGTAGGGGTAGGTAACGGCGCGGTCGTCCTGGTAGGTGATGCTACCGTCGGCCAGAAAGCGGTAGACCTTCTTTATGCCGCAGCCGCCGCGGGCCTCTCCCGCGCCGCAGGAATCCCGGCGCACGGAGTACTCCTCGACGATCATTGGGTAGTAGGTCTCCATGTACTCGGCCGGCACGGCCATAAACTCCGGCCACCAGGAATGTCCATCCAGGCCGTCCTTGCCGGGAATGGCGGGGATGCCGCCGTAGAGAATCTCCATCGTCTGGAACGGCTCGCCGGTCTTCTTTACGCCGGAATAGACGAAGTTGGGGCTCGTGCCGTAGGAGCCGGAGACGTTGAAGCCGATGGCCTTCGCGTAGACGGCGCCCAGCACGTCGAAGAGGCGGGCCATGACGACGAGGCGGTTACTGAGAGGCGCAGGTTCCTTCGGGCGCAGGACGGAGCCGTCGGGGATGGTCACCTTGATGATGTCAGCGTATCCATCGTTGAAGAGGATGGTGGGATCTACGGCGGAGATCAGGAACACGCCTGCGAACATCTGGAACATCTCCTTGTTGAGGAGGAAGTTCACCGGCCCCGGTACTTGATCGTCGGTCCCCGTCCAATCCAGGTGCAGGGAGTCGCCCTCGCGCCACATCGCGAGCTTGAGCTTGATGGGGCCGTTGCCGAGGCCGTCGTCGTCGGTGTAGTCCTCGAACTCGAACCGCTGGCCCTCGGGGATGAGCTGCTGGATCAAGCCCATCACGCTCGTCCTCGTCCGGTCCAGCAGCGCGTCGCACGCCTCTAAGTAGATGTCCTTGCCGAAGCGGTCGCAGATATCTTTGACTCGTTGCGCTCCGGTGGCGGTTCCGGCGCTTATCGCCATGACGTCCGCCCGTGTCTCGCGTGGGGTGCGCGAGTTGTGGCAGAAGAAGCGCAGGACCTCCTCGTTGAGCTTACCGGCGTCGTAGAGTTTCACCGGTGGCA
>CALMWA010000006.1 GCA_937873125.1 uncultured Actinomycetes bacterium
TCGGAGTTTCCCAAGTGGTCGATGCGGCGCTACGACGAGACGCCGGACGAAGAATTCTACCGCGAGCCGCGGCTCGTCACCCACATCGACGAGAGAGCGATAGCCGCCGTCACCCAGCTCTACCGCGAATATTTCCCGCCCGGAGGCGACATCCTGGACCTGATGAGTAGCTGGGTGAGCCATCTTCCGCCGGAGGTATCGTACCGGCGCGTCGTGGGTCTGGGGATGAACGAAGAAGAGCTGCGCCGCAACCCGAGGCTGGATTCCCACACGGTGCAGAACCTGAACACGGAGACTCGCCTGCCGTTCGGGGATGCAGAGTTCGACGGGGCCGGCATCTGCGTCTCCATAGACTACCTGACCCGTCCGGTGGAGGTGTTGTGCGAGGTCGGACGGGTCCTGAAAGCCGGGGCGCCGCTGATCATAACCTTCTCGAATCGCTGTTTCCCTACTAAGGCCGTCGAGATATGGCACCGCCTGGACGACCGGGGCCACCTGCGGCTCGTAGAAGAGTACCTGCGCGAGGCGAGCAATTTCGACAACATCTACAGCCTCGACCGCAGCCCGCGGCGCATGTTCTCTGACCCGCTCTACGCCGTCGTGGGCCGCAGTACCGGGTCAGAGACAGGAGAAGTTCCCGCTTAAACTAACATTGCTATGAAGATTTACGGCCTGGACTTCACGAGCGCGCCGACCCGTAAGAAGCCGCTCGTCGCCGTCGCTTGCTCCCTGGACGACTCCGTTCTTCGTGTCGAGGGTGTGGAGACGCTGGGCGGCTTCGCCGGTTTCGAGGAGTTCTTGCAGGGGTCGGGCGAGTGGGTGTGCGGGATGGACTTCCCGTTTGGACAACCGCGGGATCTCGTGGAGGCGCTGGGGTGGCCGGCGTCCTGGGAAGGATACGTGGGCGAGGTCGGCCGGCTCCCGAAGGAAGTGTTCGAGAACGTCATAAGGAACGACATGGCGACGCGGCCGGCGGGGAGCAAGTGGCGCTACCGGCTCGCAGACCGGCGGTCGGGCTCCAGCAGCGCGATGATGCTCTTCCGGGTGCCGGTCGGCAAGATGTTCTACCAGGGGGCGCCGCGCCTGCTGGGCTCCGGCGTGAGCGTCGTGCCGTGCCACCCGACGGCCGCCGCCCGCACGGCGGTCGAGGCCTACCCCGCCGTCGTGGCGCGGCGCTTCCTGGGCCGCGCCAGCTACAAGCGCGACGGCGTGCCGGACACTCCCGCGCGCCGGGCCGCCAGAGAAGTCCTCGTCTCCGGCCTGCGCTCGGACGCGCTGAGTAATGCCTACGGTTTCACGGTCTCCGTGGACAGCAGTATTGAAAAAGAACTCGTAGCGGACCCAGCCGCCGACGCGCTCGACTCCGTCCTGTGTGCGGTTCAGGCGGCGTGGGCCTACTCGCGGCGGGAGGAGGATTGGGGCGTTCCTCCCGAGTGTGACGTCGACGAAGGTTGGATCCTGGACCCGGCCCTCTTGAATGCAACGGAGCGGCAACCAATATAATCCCGGAGGTCCGCCGCGAAAGGAGAACGTCTTGCAGCATTCGCCGCTGCGCCTGGGAATACTGGGTGCCGCCAGGATCGCCCTGAACTCCATCGTCCCAGCCGCGGGCCGCTCGGAGGCCGTCGAGGTAACGGCCGTCGCAACCCGCGGCGGCGGCAAGAACGCCGAAGCTCGCTCCGCCGCGCCCCAGGCCGAACTATTCGAGGACTACGACGCGCTCCTCGCGAGCCCCGAAGTAGAGGCCGTGTACATTCCCCTGCCCAACTCGATGCACGTCGAATGGACCACGAAAGCCCTGAAATCCGGCAAGCACGTCCTCTGCGAGAAGCCGTTCTCTCAAGATGCCGCAGGCGCGGAGCGCACTGTCGAGGCCGCCCGGGCGGCCGGCCTGACCTTGATGGAGGGCTTCATGTTCCGGCTGCACCCGCAGACGTTGCGGCTGAAAGAGTTGCTGGCGGAGGGCGCGGTGGGCGAGGTGCGGCAGGTGATGGCCGAGTTCGGGCATCGGCTGGACGACCCGGATGACGTGCGGGGCGTTGGTGGGTTGGGCGGCGGCTCTTTGGGCGACGTGGGCTGCTACTGCGTGAGCGGGGTGCGGCTGGCTTTCGGGGACGAGCCGCGCCGGGCGGCGGCGTTCGGGCAGTTCGCGGAGGACGGAGCGGACCGGGAGGTCGCGGGTGTGCTGGAGTTCGACGACGGGGTGGGAACCATCTCGTGCAGCATCTCCTCGGCGCGGCGGGAGCGGATGGAGATCGTGGGAACGGACGGCAGGATCTCTCTCGACGCCCCGTTCCGCGCGGATAAGTCCGGCGGCAGCCTGAGCCTTACGCGCGGCGGCGAGACGACCACGGAGAGCTTCCCCGAAGCAGACCCGTACCTGGCCGAGTTGGAGGAGTTCGCCGCCGCCATCCGCGAGGGCCGCGAGCCGGCCGTCGGTCCACGCGAGATGCTGGGCAACGCCCGCGCCATTGATGCTCTGCTCCAGTCCGCCCGCTCCGGCGGCGCGGCACGGGACATTTAGCGAAACGCTCTAGCGGACTACCGCTCCGTCGTCGCGCAGGATCTCGACAGCGTCCGGGTCGGTGTGGAAGACCCGCACCCGTACCGTCGAGGCGGCGAGCAGTACGCCGAGGATGCCGCTTCGCAGATCGGCGGGATTCGCCGGCTCGACCCATCCCATCTCGACGTTGCTGAGATCGGAGTCGGTCGTGACGAACCTCTGCAAGAGGAGGCTCAACGGAACCCGCAGCATCAGCGCGAGCGCCACGGAGCCGAGGATGAGCAGGTAGATCGGCCAATTCATGTACAGCCCCAGGGCCAGCGCTCCGATGAACAACACCGCCGTCAACAGGTTTACCGCGACGATGGTGGTCCCGCAGTTGCGGTGGATGGCTAGAGTCTTCTCTCCCGCCCGCAGACGGCGCAGCGCCTCCCGCCCGGCACTCTCGACCTCTTCGAGCGAGCGAGCGCCCTGCACGAAGAAGCCGTCGTCGGTCGAGAAGCCGTTCATTTTGCGGCCCGGCTCCCGCTCCATCATCACCACGATAGTCGCGTGCTCCAGAGCGTGATTGCGACGCAGAATCCTGTTGCCGAACATCGCTTTCAACTGCCGCGGATATACGAACAGGCTCCCCACGGCCTGCAGGGAGAACAAGATCGGCAACAGAAACAAGAACAGAATTACGAAGAACGCCACGAACAAAACGAATAGAAGCGCCACAGTGTCTCACCTTTGGGAGGGGATTTTTAGAGCATTATTATACCGCGCCACGTAACTTGAGAGCCGGCTACCGCCACTCGAACGGCAGCGGAACTTCGGCCGGCTCCTGGAGTTCGCGCAGCAACGCGAGCGCGGCGAGCGCGACCTCCCGATGCCGCGCGCCATCGCCCGGCTCGCCCATCGGGTAGTTGTACGGGCACGGGACGAAGGCCACCCGCGGCGCCTCGACACCCCGCTCCATCGCGAGAGTAACGGTCGGGATGCCGCGGCGCTCTATCTCCTGGCTTACCAGCCCGACGGACCGGTGGCAGAGCGGTCAGGAGGGCGTGAGGAGTACGGCGTCCACCGCGTCTTCGAGCAGTTTCTCGGCGACCTCGGGCGCGGTCTCGTCGATGAGGGGGCCAGCATCGTGGATCGCGCCCATAAAGCTGAAGTGGCGGTGGTTCAACTCGCCGACGACGCCCTCTTCGACCAGATCCCGCATCGTCCACAGCGGGAATACGGAGTCGAGGTCGGCGTCTTCGCCGGGGCGGTAGTAGGCGTGGGTCCAGGTGAGTTGGGCGGCTTCGGCCGGTATCTCGCGGAACGAGCAGTCTCCGAGTGGGTCGTCGATGTCGAAGCGGGCTTGTTCCGGCAGGTGTACCCCGCCGGTAGTGACGAGGGCTATCCGGCTCTCTGCCAGAAGTTTTTTCGAGTGAACGAACGGCAGCACGGGCTACCCCGCTGGCCTAGACGTTGAAGCGGACGAGCAGGGTGTCGCCGTCGCGGACGAGGTAGTCGCGGCCTTCGAGGCGCATCTTGGCTTCTTCCTTCGCCTTCGACCAGGAGCCGGCGGAGACTATGTCTTGCCAGTCTCCGACCTCCGCCGCGATAAACCCGCGCTGCATGTCCGAGTGGATCTCACCGGACGCCTGCCGCACGGTCGCGCCCCGCCGCACGGTCCACGCCCGGCTCTCTTTCTCACCGGCGGTAAAGAACGTGATGAGACCGAGCAGCGAGTACGCCGACCGGACGAACTCGTCGAAGCCGGTCTTCTCCACGCCGAGCATCTGCATATATTCGCGGGCTTCGTCGTCGGGGAGATCCAGGACCTCCGCCTCCAGCCGCGCCGAGATCCGCACGGCCTCCGCCCCCTCGCGAGCCGCCAGCTTTTCGACCTCCGCGCTGTAACGATTTCCCTCCGCCACCGACTCCTCATCCACGTTCGCTACATAAAGAGTAGGCTTCGCCGTAATGAGTGTCCCGAGAGCTTCAGCGGCGCCCTCGCTCTTCGGGAAGGTCCGGGCCGGGTCTCCGTCGGAGAGGTGATCCCGCAGCTTCACGAGCGCCTCGGCTTCGGCCTTTAGTTTCGCGTCGCCGCTCTTGGCGGCCTTAGTCGTCCGGTCCAGCCGCCGCTCGATAGTGGCGAGGTCCGCGAGCAGGAGCTCCGTCTGGATCGTCTCTATGTCCCCCCCCGGATCCACCCCGCCGTGAACGTGGACGACGTTCTCGTCCTCGAAGCACCGCACGACGTGCGCTACGGCCTCGCACTCCCGGATGTTCCCGAGAAACTGGTTGCCGAGCCCCTCCCCGGCGCTCGCCCCCCGCACCAGCCCGGCGATGTCCACGAAATCCACCGTCGCCGGGACGACGCGCCGGCTCTTCATGACCTCCGCCAGCGCGTCCAGACGCCCGTCCGGGACCACCGCGACGCCCAGGTTCGGGTCGATGGTGGTGAACGGATAGTTCTGCGCCTCCGCCCCGGCTCGGGTGAGGCTGTTGAAGACCGTGGACTTGCCGACGTTCGGCAGACCGACTATTCCTACTCTCATGGAGCTAGTGTATCAAACTGTAGCAAGTTACGGAGTCCGGTTACGCAAAGGTGCTATTGAGATAGAATCGGGAGACTACTTAAAGTAAGAGAAGGGTGAGAGTTGGACCGGCAGTTACAGATTCAGATCCTCCTGGACCACTACCAGAAGCCGCGTCACCGGGGTACCCTGGACGACGCCGACGTGGCGATGCCGGGCGGCAACCCCGGCTGCGGAGACGTGGTAACGGTGTATCTGAAAGGGGCCGAAGACCACGAGCACATCGCGGACGCCACCTACGAGGGCGAGGGTTGCACCATCAGCATGGCGGCGGCGTCCATGTTGCTGGAGCAAGTCCACGACGGCGGCCTGACGATGGACGAGGTCCTCGCGATGGACTACAACGAGATGATGGAACAGCTCGGGCGCCAGATCGTGGCTTCCCGCCCCAAGTGCGCCACCCTGGGACTCGGCACCCTCAAGGCCGCCATCCGCAAGTACCAGAGCGACCGGCGGCTCGACGCGGCCGGCATAACCCGCTCCGAGGACGGTGGTCTCATTTTCGGCGAAGGCGCCGCCGAAGCCGCGAAAAAAGAGTAAGACCCTCGAACTGCGAGCGGCCCGGCCGCTAAGATTTCTTCCTCTTAACCCACGCGCCTGCGGCGACGGACGAGACGACGAACACCCCGGCCTGCAGCGCAGCGGCGAACACCACAGCCACGAGGAAGAACTGCCACGCCTCATCCGCGCTAATGCTCGTATCCAACATATTCGAGAGCATGGAAGCGACCTGCTTCATCTCCACCGCTTGAGCCGCCACCAGCGCCCCCGCCGACGCCCCTACCACGTAGACCGGCGCGGCGACCGCCCCGCTCACCAGCCCCGCCAGTGCCCCCGCGCCCGCCGACTCTCCTTCACCGGCTGCCGCTGCCCGTCGTCCGCATGACACCCCAACGAACACCGCCACCACGATCCCGACGAGCGAACCAAGCAGCGACGCGACGAAACCAACGATCCCGCCTATAACTCCCCAGCGCATCCCTACCCGCAGGGCTTCGTTCCGTGTCTCTCGCTCTTCCACAATACGCATTCTAGCGGCCTACGCTGCCCGTCACCCGGTCTGCTGGGCGACTAAAGGAAGTCGACCACGTATGGGCCGAAGCTCTCCGGGTAGACGGCCCGAGACGCTTCCCACCTCCTTAGCGCGTGCGATATCTTCTCCGGCTCGTTGGACGGCAGCTTGCGGGAGACGATCAAGAGCCCCGCGTGCGGCTCGTTCATCCTGTAGAACTCGGCGGTGAAACGAAGGAAGTCGTTCCGGTTCCGAGTCACGAAGATGCGCCCTTCGCGGGCGGCGAATAGCAACTGCTCGGGGTCGGGAAGCCCGATCCTACCTATCTCATGTACGCTCTGTACATCCGTCCCGAGAGCCCGGCCCACTTCCGCCACCAGAGGCGGGAGGTCTTCATCGAGCAGAACCCTCAAGTACCACCATCAGGCGCCGGACGGCCCGGGCGTGTGAACGGCAGTTCGCTCCAGACAATCTCCGGCGTCCACCACTCTTCGAGGGAGAGGCGAGCGTCTATCTCTTCTGGATAGAGCTCGTAGTAGAAAAGCGCCGCCGAAAGCTGCCTATCGTCGAGCCACTGATAGCTCTCTCTCAAGGCTGCGCGATCCTCTCCCAGGCTCTTGTACGTGGCTACGACCTCCCAGACTTCGAGACCCGTGCCCGTTATAGCCGCCCGGCGGGAATCCAGGCCGTCCAGGAAGTGGATCCCCGGCACCCGCCGCATCCTCACCGCCTCGCGCAATAACTGCGTCGCGACCTCGGAGAACGTCGCGCCCCGTAACTTCATCTCGCGCCCGATCTCCTCCTCCAACTCCTCCGGCAACCTCAAACCCCGCGCTCGCGCCACGATCTGCACCTTTTCGTTCACAATGTGCACTTAGTTTAGCACGGCGGCGTTTCTATTCTCTCACGAGCGTCCAGCCGAAGCCCGACCAAAAGCCTGACGCCACTACCACCCATCGCATCCAGTCGAGAATCCGACACACTTGTCCGCCGCCAGCCGTCGCTCCAACCTTCCTGGCTTTCCGAAAGGCACGTGGGCCGACATAGCGCCTCGGCGCATCCTCAGCGTCTCCAACAGTAACCGTTGTAAGCGGTAGAATGCTTGTTGAGCGTGTACCGTTATGCTACGGGTACGAAGCTGGAGAAAAGATCACATGAGTCAGCATACAAAAGAAACAAGGAAGACCGGAGCGGAGGCTGCGCGGAGGTTGCAGGCTCTGTTCGAGGGATGGACTCGTGAGGATGCCGAAACCGGCTACGACGAGCCCTCCTGGGAAGAGGTCAAAAAGGCTCTAAACGAAGGAAGACCGGCCGACGGCAAACCATTCCCTGAAGAGTAAGTGGCCTATGTGAGCTTAGAACATCCGATAATCGGGCGATGAGGAGAGCGGTATGGAACTAACGGTAAGGTATGAAAAGATAGAGGATGGCTGGTGGATGGCCGCCTGCGTCGAGATTCCCGAGGCCAAGACTCAGGGTGAGACCCTCGAAGAAGCTCGCGAGAACATCAAGGACGCCGTGCGGTTGGTGGTAGAGGCGAAGCGAGCGCAGGCTGAGCGAGAGGGAGGAACCGAAGCAGAATCTCTTGAGGTGCTTACGATCTAACTTGAAGCGTCGCCAGCTCTTAAAGCACCTCAAGAACCACGGCTGCGAAGAACTCCGAGAGGGCGCAAAGCACACACTCTACTGGAACCCCTCCAACGGAAAGATGCAACCCGTACCCCGGCACACGGAGATCAAGGACACGCTTGCCAGATCCATCTGCAAGGATCTGGACATTCCCACGCCGTAACCTTACCAGCACCGAGAAAATCACAAGGGCACGTGGCGCAGTGCTCTCCGAGCAAGAGGTCGGGTCGAATCCCACGGACCCCAAGGAGGGCCAGATTCTCTGCCCCAACCGCGGCGCCGCTCACGAGCCCCGCCAACGCCCCGGCTCCCGCCGACTCTCCTTCACCGGCCGCCGCTGCCCGTCGTCCGCATGACACCCCGACGAACACCGCCACCACGATCCCGACGAGCGACCCGAGCAGCGACGCGACGAAACCAACGATCCCGCCTATAACTCCCCAACGCATCCCAACCCGCAGGGCTTCGCCCCTTGTCTCTCGTTCTTCCACGGATGTCATTCTAGCGGTCTCCGCCACCCTTCACTCTGCACATTCAGATTAAGAGGTCCGGCTCTGGTAAGCGATACCAAACAATGAGTGGTGGAACGCATCAACCCGTGGCACAACGCCTACAAGAAGCTCGTGTGGTGTACCGGGGGGAACGGTCGGATCATCGCTTCCATGTGGAGCAGCATGTGTTGCGAACATAGTGGACATACCTCGAAGCGATGTATATGATGTAGGAATGATCCGCAAGCAGCTCTATATAAGCGACGACCACGAGCGCGCGCTGAAGATCAAAGCCAGAGAAGCAGGGGTTTCGGAGGCGGAGTTGATCCGTGGATTTCTCGACCGTCTCCTGCTGAACTCCGAAGGTAGTGGTCAGGCGTCCCTCGGCCGGGCGCAGGCCGCGCTGGACTTCCTGGCAGCCACGGATGAGATCTCGGCCTCCCACCGCTTCACCGAAAACTACCGTTTCGATAGGGAAGAACTGTACGGGGCCCGCGGAACGTCCGGCCGTATCCGCCGGACAGGATGAGCCCGCGTTACCTGCTGGACAGTAACATCCTGGTCTATACCCTCGACATCCGGGACCCGGACAAGCGGCAGCGGGCGAAAGAGATCATCCGCGCAGTAGCCTTGAGAGGGAGTGCGGCGCTGCCCGTGCAGAGCCTCTCAGAGCTATCGAACGTCTGCTTGAGAAAGCTGGAGCCCGCCCTGGAACCCCACGAGATACGGCGAGAGATCGAGAGGCTGTACATGGCCTTCAGGGTGATCCCGCTAACAGCGCCGGTAGTTATGGAGACGCTACGCGGAGTATACGAACATCAGCTCTCATACTACGACGCTCAGGTCTGGGCCACCGCCCGCTTGGCGCAGGTGCCCGTGGTCTTGAGCGAAGATTTCAATTCCGGCGCTACCCTTGAGGGCGTATCGTTCTTGAACCCGTTGGATCCCGCCTTCGACCCTGCGACACTGGACGAAAAGTAGCCAGTCAACTCTGAAGAACATGTCGAACAGTAACCTTTCGCAAACGATAGAATGTACGCTGATAAAGCACCACCGGGTGACAGGCATTACGCTGGAGGAGCCATCACAGGAACCAGAAAACAAAAGAGATAAAAACGATCGGTCCAGAGGCCGCGCAGAGGCTGAGGGCGCTGTTCGAGAAGTGGGCTCGGGAGAATTCCGAAACCGGCTACGAAGACGAGCCCTCCTGGGATGTGGTCAAGAAGGCTCTAAACGAGGGAAGACCGGCTGACGGCAAACCGCTCCTGAACAGTAAGTTGCCGGTGAATTTCTTCCCCGTAAAGCCCGATAACTACCCGGCAACCAGAGACTTGACCTCGCGCTTTATTCTCTCCCCCGACTCCATCTCGGCCGTCTCCAGGTCGTAGAGCTCCTGCAAACCCAGCCAGAAACGGGCGCTCATGCCGGACCAGCGGGCGAGCCTCAAGGCCATCTCGGCGGACAGGCCGCGCTTTTCGTTGACGATCTCGTAGACGTTCTGGCGGTTCACGCCGAGCGCGTTTGCGAGCTGGTTGGCATTTATCTCCAGCGGCGCAAGCCACTCCTCACGCAGCATCTCACCGGGATGGATCGGCGGGTAGGCCCGCGGCTCCTTCTCTATGTCCTTCGTCCAGTCACCCATCGTCGCTCCTCTAGTCCTTCGACCCGAAGTCCGTGCCAAGAAGGATACTCGCGGGCTTCCTCATCGGCGCCCGCTCTACACCTGGGCGGAAAGACTCTGCTCACCACCGATACCAGGATCTTCGCCGACTACTTCCCCGAGCTTCGGATCATCGCTTCAGAGAAACTCTGAATTATCCTTATATGAATGAAGTTCGTAGACCCTGCTCATCACCAGTTTCCGTACTCCCGACACAGGCCCAACTGGACCTTGCCGTCAGCGGCGACCATCTCTTATCTGGGGAAAAGAAAGAGAAGATATGTTCGTCGCGTGCTAGTTGCAACTTAAACTGTAGCACTCTCGCCAGCTCCAGCGGGACAGGTTGTAGAGACCAGGGATGCCATTAACGAGCGCACCGGGGAGAATGCCATCAACCGTACCCGAGAGCGACATGTCGCCCTCCACGTTCGCGAACCCTTCCAATTGAATGTTGCCTCCCTTGGTAAACGTCGTCACCTGGCTCTCGGTGGTAGCGCTGCCGGGACTTACACTGTCTCTAACGACTACGACGCCCTGGAAGTCGTCCGCTGAGTTGACGGTAAAGTCGAGATTGCCGTTGACAACCACCAGCGTGCCTTTTACCTTTTGATCCGCGTCGCTGGTGTTGGCCCGGTAGCTCGCCGTTCCTCTAGCGCCGTAGATCGGGCTATCGTCGGTGCCTTCCGCGAACTCCACGAAATACACTGTATCGAGGGTAGAAGGGCTAGGGTAATCATCGGGTCCGGTACCGTCGTCGATATCGAAGCTACTTCCACTGGGCTTTCTTATGTAGTTGCCCTGGTCCAGCGCTTTCTGCTTGAGGGCGCTTATAAGATCGGCGTCGGCGCTGGCGTCAGACGTCTTGAAGGGGAACGTTATGGTGTCAGAGGGCTGGCCGCTTGTGGGGTTTTCGGGAGTGCCCCACGTATTTAGCTCAAAATCGCGAGAAGACACGGGCGCAAGGTCGCTGTCCCTGTCGAAATCGAGGGCCCCATAGCGCTGGGGCGAGGCAGTTCCCTCCTTCTGCCTGGTATCACCTGCGGGATTACCGGTAGGATCGTAGTCGATACCACTCGCTGCTGCGCCGGCCGGAGGCGCGGGACAACCGGTAACTTGCCCCAGAGCGGCTGCTCCCGCCGCTTCCCCATTCCGGGCAATGCCGTTGTAACCGTTAGGGTTGCCGGTGATAGGACTGCTAACCCAATCTCCGTAGACCTGGTCGTTACCAGTTAGATGTTCCGCTTTCAGGTTTAAGAGGTAGCAGTTGGCGAAGAGGCTTATGCCGTTTATGGTAGTGCTTCCGCCAAGGGATATGTTCCTCGTTGCGTAAAACGCCACCGGGAGATCAAAGTTCTGCGTCCTGTAGATGGTCTGTACCTGACGCACGGCGTTCCCCGCGCGTCCCTGTACGGTCACCCTGAAGTAGTTCGCGTTGTTGGTGTAGGCTCTGATGGTGGCCGGATCACCGTCGTCGGGGGGAAGAACCTCCGGGGCATAATCCGGCTGGGTCGTATCGCTTTCGGTGGTCGAGGGAATGAGGTACCTTATCTTGACAAAGACATCGAATTGTCCGTCCCCGTCGAAGTCTAGCCGCTTCTCTCCGGCCCCCACTTCGGTTATCTCGGACCACTCCGAGTCGCCATCGAGAGGATCGGCGTTGTAGTTCTGCGGTTTCCCATCCACGGTAGCCAGATGTTTCTTGGCGGCCTCGACACCTACGTTGGCCCTCTCCAGCGCACGCTGCCCCTGGTTGACCTCGACAACGGCCTCCAGGTCGTTCCTCACGAAGACCAGTAGCCCAGCCCCCATCACCCCGATAAGGACAACCATGATGACGGCCAGTCCCAGCACGATCCCTGACTCATCCCTGATAAACCGGCTGAGCATCTACCCGCCCCTGTTCTTGAGGTCCACATCGGTCGTGAGAGTCTGGGTCCTGCCGTCCACGTTGACCTCCAAACTGATGCGAACGACCCCTATGTCGGTGCCGTCGGCTGCGATGGCCGGTTGGAGATTGCTTCTGAAGTAGGCAAAGGCAAGCCCGTCAGTAGCTACGCTCTCCACCACCGGTTGGCCGTTCCTCGTCAGTGTGGAACCGCTCACCGCGTAGGTTATCTCCTCGCCGGGCTCTGCCGCGTTGGTAAAAGGGTCCAATATGCGCCGATTTGGAGGATTCGCGCCCTGAGGCAGGTCGTTCCCGAAGGTTATGGTATTCGTGCCCGGAACTACCGGCACGGTCGGATTGCCGGGAGCGAAGAAGAGATGCTCCAGCGGAGGGTCGGGGATCTTGTTGACCGGGTAGGCTGCCCTTATCTCCCGCTCCATCTTCTCTACACCCAGCCGGGCGTTCTCGACGGCCTCGACTTTGTCGTTGCCGAATCTGAACACCCGCAGGCTCATGTCGAAAATGGAGTACAGGGCGAACATCACGGCGATCATTATTAGCATGGTGACCAGCACCTCTGTAAGAGTGAACCCTCTTTCGTCTTGAAGGATTTGGTGTCTCACAGCCAACCTTATCTCGCGATCAAGCTAGTGGTACTGTACTGCTTGTTGCTATCCCAGCGTACGGTCACAGTTATGCGCATCAGCCCTCTATCCGTGGAAGAATCGTTAAATGTCGACCCTCCCACAGACGGAGCGCTCACGTACTGCCTCTCAACATCGTAAGTAAAGCCCGGAAATGAGGAGTTCGTAAGGCCGGCGGTCAGGGAATATCCGTTTGAATCGAACGAAGAAGTGGAGGTAGGAAAGCTGGTCTTCACGCTACCGTATGAGAGGCTATGCGCGTTCTCCATCTGCTTGTTCGCCAACGCTCGTGCCTGATCGTAGTTTCCGCCAAGCACGGCAGCCCGCAGCCCGGCGTCGAACATGCCTACCATCGGGATGATGGCGATAGCAAGAATCATAATCGCCACCATGACCTCGACGAGAGAGTACCCTGACTGATCTCTTGCCAACTTAGACAAGGTCGATCCTCGAAGTCGCGTCAACGAAGTTTATCTGCCGGACGGGGCTGCCATCAACGGTTACCTGAATGTTGTTGGATCCAGCCACGGCCGTCAGATTACGCATCGATCCATTCGGCGAAAACTCCAACGATCTGGTCGGTCCCGACACACCCAGAATCGAGTATAGAGTCGTTACAACAGCATCGTCTTGCAAGGCCGGTACACCCACGACCTTGGTGTTGTCGGGCAGGGTACGACTTATGCTCGTACTCGAATCAACGTTGCCCGCGCTCGTCATTCTCACCAAGTAGTAATCGGGTCCCGCGCTCTCCTCGGCTTTCTCGGGTGAGATGATTACCCGCCATTTCGCCAATTGGTTTGTGGACTTGGTATGCGCCAGACGTAGGTCGGAGGCTACCTGGTTGGCGGCGGAGTCCACGGCACGACTTTCAACTATTCCAAACCAACTCGGTACGGCGATAGCGGCGAGGATGCCCATGATGACGATGGTAATTAGAAATGTGTATTTACGTCCGGCGATGTCGCCGATGCGCCCGAACACCAGCGCGCCGAACGGCCGTACCAAAAACCCCGCGGCGTAAGTCGCGAACGCCGATAGTAGCGCCGCGGTCTCGTTGCCCTTAGGGAAAAACAGCGCAGCGAAAAACGGCGCAAGCGTGGCATAAAGATAAAAATCGTACCACTCGAATACGGTACCGAGCGATGAAGCGAAAACAACGCGGCGCTCTTCTTTTTTCGTAATGCGCGCGCCGTCCTTACCCGAATGGGCAGCAGCAGTCGTCATGCGGAACTCCCTTAATGAAGTGAGACAGCGATGGACCGGCAAGCGGTCGGATTATTATTCTTTCGGTACGGCCGACTTCGAAGGCGCAATAACGGCATCGATTCTCTCCTAGTGGTTAATGTGCGCGGCCGATACGTTGTCGGCCGGTTTATGTACTGCGGCGCCGCCACTGTAGCACGCAGCGAAGACGGCGCGCAGTGCTGCGGCTTACATTAACCCCGGCATTAGCATCGGCTAATTTGTTGCGGTGAATGCCTGCGGCCGACGCAAGCCGCGTTGTTCGAGAATCGCGCTAAATTCATTCGATAAGAGGGTCTCGACAAACACCTTTGTCGCCTCGCGTTGGCGCGCGGTCCAATCGCCCTTCACGCGAATGAGAAAACGCGTACCGATGTGGGTACCCGGTAACGGTTGCGGATCGGCCACCGTGCCGCCAAGGGGAACAATATCGAATTGCTCGGGAAAGGTTTGCTGCGTGTACCGCGCCAGGTGATAGATGATGACGCCGGCATCGGCCTGCCCGTACGCCAACGACCACGGTACGTCGCGGTGATGGATGCGCGCACCGGCGAGCCATTTATCGGGCTTGTTCTTGTCGTTAAAGAGGGCGTCGATAAGCTTATCGGCATTCATGCCCGCCGGCGGCTTCGGGTCGTGGCTGGCGATGCCATGCAAGGTCTTGAGATAACTTTTGAACGCGCCCTGCTCTTGCTCGGGGTTGGGCGATACATAGCGCACGTCTGGCCGCGCGAGATCCCAAATGGTTTTAATGCCTTTCGGATTGCCTTTCTTGACCAAGATCACTTCGCCGCGGTCTTCGTACAAAGGCATCGGCTCGCCGTCGGCGAGGCCGTACCGCATCCGCACCACGGCCCGCTCCCGCTCGCCGAGGTGGCTGAGCACGCTCTCCACGTGGGAGACGAGCAGCTCGGCGGAGACCTGCTCCGGCGGTGAGACGGTCTCGACGTCCTCGATCAGGTCACCGAGCTCGGAGCCCTCCTCCTCGCCCACCGGGGTGTGCAGCGAGACCGGCTCCAGCGCCATCCGCTTGATCTCGAGGACCTTCTCCACCGGCAGGTCGACCTTGTCGGCCAGCTCGTGCGGGGTCGGCTCGCGGCCCAGGGTCTGCACCATCAGCCGCTGGGTGCGCAGGATCCGGTTGACGGTCTCCACCATGTGCACCGGGATCCGGATGGTCCGTGCCTGGTCCGCCACGGCCCGCGACACCGCCTGGCGGATCCACCACGAGGCGTACGTCGAGAACTTGAAGCCTCGGGTGTAGTCGAACTTCTCCACCGCGCGGACCAGGCCGACGTTGCCCTCCTGGATCAGGTCGAGCAGGGGCATGGTCGCCCGCGTGTAGCGGCGGG
>CALMWA010000007.1 GCA_937873125.1 uncultured Actinomycetes bacterium
CCCCGCCCGCAATCTTCCGCGAACCCCACCGGTATCATCCCGGATACCCAGTCCGAGCGTCAGCTCCAACAGGAGCAGCAGCAGACTCCCGAAGAGGAGCAGCAAGAGACCCCCGCCGAGGAGAGGCGCCGCAACTCGGGCTCCGGCGGGGGTCTCCCCGCCTGGCCGTTCTACACGCTCGTACCGGCGCTCCTCATCGGGGTGGCACCGCTGACGAAGCGGGCGCTCCTCGCTCGTGGACGGCCGGAGGACCTCTACCGGGACCTCACCGGGCGTCTGCGCGATGCGTCGGCACCCGGAGGCGGGGGAGCCATAGCCGATTCTCCGGCCCTCACCCCGAATGAGCGGCTGCGGCTGCTCGCCGGGGCAGCGGGCTTAGAGGAGGAGCCGTTCGCGGCGTTCGGGCGGGCGTACTCCGAGCATCTCTACTCTGCCGGCGCGCGGCGGGGGACGAGCCGCGCCGTGAGCACGGCATATCGCCGGGCGGCGCGGGCCTACGAGTCCCTGCCGTTGTGGAGGCGGGCGCTTGGCGCGGTCAACCCCGCCTCGCTCGTTGCGCGGGCGTCGCGGAGTATGGCGGAGCTGCGGACCGAGGCCGACAAACGCTTGCGGGCCGGGCTCCGGCGACTCCGGCGCGGGAAGTAGCGTTGACCAACGAGAGTGGCGATGTAATAATCCTGTTAACTAATCCGATCGCTACAGCATTCCTTGGGAGGTGCTGATGGACCAGAAGCAGGAAACTATCGTCGCCATCACCGACAACGCCGCAGAGAAGGTTAAGGCGCTGATGGCGCAGGAGGGCGAAGAAGACCTCGCGCTCCGCATCGGCGTGCGGCCGGGCGGTTGCTCGGGATTCCAGTATTCCATCTACTTCGATGACGAGGTAGCCGACGACGATCAGGTCTTCGAGGCTAAGGGCGTGCGGATGGTCATAGACGCCATGAGCGTACCCTACATCGTCGGCAGCGAGTTCGACTACGTGGACGGCCTCATGGGCGCCGGCTTCGCGGTCAACAACCCCAACGTGCAGGGCGGCTGCGGCTGCGGCAGCTCCTTCACCTGCTAGTCCAGACACCGAATGCATCAAAGGCCCGGAGCTTCACGGCTCCGGGCCTTTTTTGTTGGCTGGGCAGCGTCTAGATGACGCCCTTGGAGACCAGCTCTTTAAGGGCGGCGACGGACTCGGGACAGAGCTTCGTGGCGCTCTCTTCGTCGAAGATCTCCATCACCCGTTCTTTGGGCAGGGCCTTGCGGTAGGGGCGGTCCTGGCCGAGGGCGTCGTATATGTCGGCGACGGTGAGGATGCGGGATGGCAGGTCGAGGTCTTCGCCCGTGAGGCCGCGGGGGTAGCCGGAGCCGTCGAGCTTCTCGTGATGGTTGGCGGCCCGTTCCACTATGCTCTCGAACGGGGGTACGCGGCTCAGGATCTCGTAGCTCAGTTGGGGGTGCGTTTTGATCTTCGCGAACTCCTCGTCGGTCAGCGAGGAGCCCTTGTCCAGGATGCTGTTCGAGATGCCGAGCTTGCCGATATCGTGGAGCAGGCCGGCCTGGCGCTGGTTTCTCAGTTCCTCGGGTCCGAAACCCATGTGCGCGCTGATCGCAACGGCCACATTGGCGACGCCTTCGGAGTGTTGGAAGGTAAACGGAGACTTGGCGTCGATGATCTGGGCGAAGGCGAACGCCGCGAGATCCAGGCGTTCCGGGGTGGCGAACAGGCTTCGGTCCTCGGGTTCCATCCGAGAGATGGCGCCGGTTATGTCTCCGTGCAGGTTCTCCCAGATGTTTCCCACTCGTGCCTCGGCCAGGAATACGTCCACGAGGTCCGGGGCGAACCACCGCTTGCGGCGAGCCCTGACCACCTTTTCGGCCCGCTCGGGGCCGTAGGCGCTGTAGAAGACCTCGGCTGTCTGGGCGAGGCCGCAGATGCGGGCGAGGAGTGGTATCTCGTCGCCCTTCAAGCCGTCGGGGTGTCCGCCGCCGTCCCAGTGTTCGTCCAGGTTGCGTATCGCCCCGGCGGTCTCCTCCGAGAAGCCCATCAGGCGCGTTATCTCCGCGCCTCTTTCGCACCGGATCTGGATGAGCTCCCGCCCCACGTCCGGTAAGACCTTGCTGACGGAGAAGAACTGCCGGGCCTTCGCCCAGGCGTTACCTTGCGGGCTGACGCTACGGGCGGCGTAGAGGACTGCGTTCGGCAGCCGGCTCCAGTCCACGGTCTTGAAGGATCTCTTTACTCCGAAGTCGTCGGCGTCGAAGAGAACGGCCGTTCTGAAAGAGTTGGCGGAGCAGCCCGCATCCTTTAGCAACAGAGCGTAGAAGAGAGCCGAGCGAAGATCCTCGGAGAGACCGATCCGCTCGCCGATGGTCATCCCGATGTAGCACGAGCGGACGACGTGTCCCTCCGGTTGGCCCTCCACCATATCGAGCGCGTGGGACAACGCAGCGAGGACTTCCGAGAACTTAAAGGTCTCTCTATCAGTCTTGCTTCGCAAAGTATTTATCGGAGCCGTCTTCCCGAGAGTGTATCTGGGCCGTCATGTACATTGTCGTCCGGCCGGCCAGAAACTTTAGTGGCCGCAAACACTCTGGTGATTACGGTTACAAATCCCGCTTGGATGCTCTGTGCATTTTCTTTGGGCAGAGACCTCTGGCGGGATCTCGCCTTCTGCGTCCGGTAGGCTTACCCTGCCTCTACGATCCGCTCCAGGGCGAGCATGACGGCGGCGACGCCGCTGGAGCTGACGATCTCGCCGGATCGTACGAGGGATCGCATCTTCCCGACCGGCACCCGCACCACGTCGACCCGCTCGTGCTCGTCGAGATCCGGGGCGGCCACCTCCTCTACGCCGCGAACCAGATAGAGATAAGCCCAGTTGTTCTTGAGGCCCGGCGAAGAGGCGACGGCGCCGAGCGTCTCCCACTCGCCTCCCGCGTAGCCGGTCTCTTCCAGCAACTCGCGCCGGGCAGCGGCCTCGGGCTCTTCGCCCGGCTCCACGAGTCCCGCCGGGAGTCCCAGCTCCATGAGATCCAGGGGCGGGCGGTACTGGCGTACGAGGACGACCTCACCATCCGACGTCATCGGAAAGATGATCGCCGCGTCCGGGCGCTCGACGACGTAGTACGGGTCCTTAACAACCCCGTCCGGGAGGCGGTAGCTGTCGGAGCGGAGCGTGAAGTACGGATTCTCGAAGAGCTTCTCGCTCCCGATCTTCTCCCATGCTCCGGCTCCCTCGTCGGCGCTACGCACGAAGACCGGCCTCGTCCGTGTCTGGGACGTTACCGCCTATTATCCGGGGCAAGTCTTTCGTGAACGCGCTGCGGGCCATGATGCGGTCGCATCCCATCTCGCGGGCGGCGACGGCCAGGTCTTTCTGAACGTGGGAGAGAAAGCCGAGGGTCGTTACGCCCGCCGTCGCCGCGTCGGACTTCAGGGACTGGAGTAGCTTGAGAGGCTCGAAGCGGCCGGAGTTGAGGTCGAGGACTATCAGGTCCGGCGGCGAGTCGCGCACGGCGACCAGAAGCTTCTCGGGGGAGCGGGGAAACTTCGCCTCGACGCCGAGCTGGGCGGCGGTCTCTGAAACCTTGCTCTTGAAGAGCAGGTCTTCGACGGCTGCGATGACTGTTCGTGTCATTGGTGACGGGCCTCCGAAAGATGTGGGACAGCGGACACATTCTACTCGCTGGTGGTGCGGTATCCTATTCTGGTGCAGAAACGAATCGCCGAACTCCGCGCCGGACTGGTGCGCACCCGGGAAACCCTCTCCAACTTCACGCCGTTTCTGAGGCCGCGCCGCGCGGGTTTGATCCTGGCCTTCGTGGTGCTCATGCTGGAGACGGTGACGAGCCTGGCGCTGCCGTGGCCGCTCGCTCTGACCCTGGATCACGTCCTGAATGAGAACCCCGACCCGCTACCGTTCGACTCCGTGATCGGCTCCCTGGGACCGGCGGCCCTGCTCGCGGGGATAGCGTTCCTGCTCATAATGTTGATGGCGGCCAGCCGGGGGCTCGCGTCCTTCCGGCGCTACCTGCTCCAGAAGCTCGGCCAGCAGACCGTCTTTGACATGCGCGAGGCGCTCTACCGTAAAGTCCATGACCTCGGCCTCGACTATCACGGCAGCAAGCGGACCGGCGACACCATAACCCGCGTCACCAGCGACGTGAAAGAAGTCCGCACGATGGTGGTCGACTCGATTGTGGAGGTGGGGTCTTCGTTCCTGATCCTGATCGGCATGCTCGTGGTGATGCTCTGGCTCTCTCCCTGGCTAACCCTGCTTGCGCTCTTGACCGTGCCGTTCTTGTTCATGGCTGTCGTCCGCTACCGGAAGGCCCTCATCGAGCGGATGCGGGTTGTGAGGACGAAGGAGGGCGCCATAGCGAGCGTCATCCAGGAGGCCATAACCGGCATCCGGGCGGTCAAGATCTTCGGACGCGAGCAGGATGAGTTGCGGCGCTTTCGCAAGGAGAGCGCGGACTCTCTCGACGCCAGCATCGACTCGTCCCTGATCGAGGCGAAATTCAGCATTATCCTCGGCCTTGTCGGCGGCATGGGGACCGCGTTGGTCCTGTATTTCGGTGCCCGGCAGGTGATGACGGGTGTGCTCTCGATCGGCGACCTGACGGTCTTCGTCGCGTACCTCGCCCTGTTCCTCTCGCCGCTGTGGGCCTTGAGCCGGCAGGTGAACCAGATCGGCAAGTCTCTCGTCTCCGGCGAGCGGATCGTGGAACTGCTCAGAGCCGAGCCAAGTGTGAAGGACCTGCCCGGCGCTAGTCCCGCCCCGCGTTTCGATGGCTGGGTGAGCTTCGAGAATGTCCACTTCGCCTACGAAGAGGAGGCCGGAGAGGTGCTGCGGGGTGTGAGCTTCGACGTGGAGGCCGGGAGCCGGGTGGCGCTCGTGGGGGTGAGCGGAGCCGGCAAGACCACCGTTACGAGCCTCATCGCCCGGCTGTACGAGCCGCAAGGCGGGCGTGTTCTTATAGACGGCCAGGACATAAGAGACTTCACGCTCAAGTCTTTGCGCGACTCCATAACCTTCGTGCCGCAGGAGCCGTTGCTGTTCCGGGCGACGGTCGCGGAGAACATCGGCTACGGTAAGGCCGGGGCTAGCCGCGAGGAGATCGAACACGCGGCCGAGATGGCCGGGGCGGACGGCTTCATCCGGCAGATGCCCCAGGGCTACGACACCATGCTCTCCGAGCGGGGGGCGAGTTTGTCGGGCGGTCAGCGGCAGAGGATCTCCATAGCGCGGGCGATGCTCCGGGAGTCCCCTATCTTGATCCTGGACGAGCCCCAGTCCGGCCTGGACGCCGAGGCCGCCGAAGCCGTGGAGGCCCACTGGCGCGAACTTACGGAGGGCCGCACCACCTTCGTCATCGCCCACGAGCTAAGGTTGGTTCGGAGCGTGGATCAGATCCTGGTCCTCGAGGACGGCCGTGTCGCCGAGAGCGGAACCCACGACGAGCTGCTAACGTCGGGTGGTCTGTACGCGAGACTCTACTCTTTGCAAGAACGCGACCCGGTACAGCCATAGGGAGCCTACAAAGGAGTTGGTATGAAAGAATTGATCATCCTGAGCGTGGTCCTGACCTTCGTGGTCGCCGCGATCTACATCTCCTTCGTCTAGCGGATCTCCACGCCCTACTCCTTCGGTTTCTTGGTGAGCTTCTTGGCTCCCAGGTAGAGCGCTCCGCTGACGAGCAGGACGCCGGTTGCGAAATAGAGTAGATCCAGGGGGGTGTCGTAGCTCAACTTCAGGGCTCGCTGGAAGAATTCTATGACCAGCACCAGCAGTACCAGGCTGGCGATCCTCTCCTTGAGCTCATCGAGGTCGCGGATCAAGAGCAGGCGCGTTGAAGTATCCGACCTCTCCGCCGCATCCAGTTTGCTGATGAACAGCTCGTAGAGCCCGAGGGCGAAGATGATGAGTATGGCGGCGATCAGGTACCCGTCCACCGCCTTGACAATGGCCGTTATGGCGTCCGCCCTCAAGCTTTCGCGGTTGACGCCGCTCAGGGTGGGGTCGGTGTACTCGATTAGATACCCCAGCGCGTAGACGACGTCGGCCGTAGCCAGGTACAGAGCCCCCAGCGACAGCAACACCCCAAACACTACGGCCACCAGAACCGCCAGCCGGCTGTTCCAGAGAACATACTCGAAGACCCGTTTCAAAGTGTTCAAGGGCCGCTCACGCCGTTCCGGCCCGTGAACGGTCAACTAGTAGTCTCATCGCCCTCTTCGACGTTCTCATCGGACGCTTCGCGCACGATGACCTGGGCGACGCGCGGGCCGTCGGTGTCGTCCACGCGCAGGTGATAGCCGTCGAGGCGGACTTCATCTCCGACCTCCGGGGCGCGGCCGAGGTGGCCGAGGACGAACCCGCCGATGGTGTCGAAGTCTTCGCTCTCGAATTCGGAGCCGAGGGCCTCGTTTACGACTCCTATGGGGATGCGGCCGTCCACGGAGTACGAGCCGTCGGGGAGCTTTCGGACGGCGGGTTCCTCCTCGTCGAACTCGTCCCGGATCTCGCCGACGATCTCCTCCAGGATGTCCTCGATGGTGAAGAGTCCCTCGAAGGAACCCCACTCGTCGATGACTATCGCCATCTGGATCTCCTGGTCCTGGAAGTCTTCGAGGATCTCGTCTATGGCGCGGTTCTCCGGTACGACAAGCACGTCGCGCATGAGGTCGCGGGCGGTTATGTTGGCTTCGAGCCCCGCATCATCAACGGAGCGCAGCAGGTCCTTTACGTGGACCATGCCGGTGATCCTGTCGGGCGCGTCGCCCTCGTAGATTGGATAGCGGGTGTAGTTGCCGGCGGCTGCTACCGAGACCAGCTTCCTCAAGGGCAGGTTGGCTGGTAGGGAGACTGTGTCTGGTCTCGGGACCATGATCTCGCGCGCCGCCTTATCGTTTAACTCGAAGACGGCCTTTATCATGCCCTCCTCGTCATGCTCGACCGCGCCTTGGCTGGCCGACTGGCTTAGGAGGGTTCGGATCTCGCCTTCCGAGTGGGTCTCGTCGGTCTCGGAGGCGGCTGTGTATCCCAGCATCCTGATAAAAAGGTTTGCCGTCCCGTTGAAGATCGTGGTCGCGGGCAGCAGCAGGTAGTAGAAGAACCGCATGAACGGTGCGACGAACAGCGAGGTCCCCTCGGCGCTCTGGATGGCTATGGATTTCGGCGCGAGCTCCCCGAACACCACGTGTAAGAACGTGATTATCCCGAATCCGATCACGAACGAGATGAAGTGCAGCGTGCCGCCGGACACGCCGAGCGGCTCCAGCAGAGGCTCGATCAGGACGGCTATCGCCGGCTCGCCCAATGCGCCGAGACCGAGCGAGGAGATCGTGATCCCCAACTGACACACCGCCAGATAGGCGTCGAGCTTGCCCGTCGCTTCCTTGACCATGCCGGCGCCCGTCCGACCTTCCTCCACGAGATTGTCCACCTGGGTGGCCCTGATCTTTACCAGGGAGAACTCCGCCGCCACGAACAAACCGTTCAGAGCGACCAGAAAGAGCGCGCCCAGTATTCGCAGCGCGGGAAAGATTATGGCTTCCAGAATGACTCCTCAAATGGGGGAAAGGGGGATTTGCGGCCGCGCCTTCCAGCAGACGACCCGCCGGGAGGCGCATGGGTACTCGATGTATCGCCGGTATCCATGTCGATGCGGCTGAAAATATACCATCCCGTCTTCTTTGGCAAACGACGAGGTACGGTAGAAGCCTCCGCAGAGCCGTCTCAGTAGAGTAGCTGCTTGTCCAGTTCGTTCACTAGTGGCTTGTCCGCGAGATACCGTCGCAGGTTCTCGCAGAAGAGATCCGTGAGCCGCCGGTTGGTGAGTCCCGGCACATTGTCCGTCGAGTGCGGGCTGACGATGACGTTCCGCATGCCCCACAGCGGGCTCTCTTTCGGCAACGGCTCCTCCTCGAAAACGTCGAGAGCCGCACCCGACAGATGCCCGCTCCGCAGCGCCTCGACCAGAGCAGCCTCGTCTACGACTTTCCCGCGCCCGACGTTCACGAAGTACGCGCCCGGCTTCATCGCCTCAAGGGCGGCGGC
>CALMWA010000008.1 GCA_937873125.1 uncultured Actinomycetes bacterium
CTTGCCAACCATCACGGCCCCGGCCTTTTCGAGCTTCAGCGCTACCGTCGCGCTGTGATTCGGGACATAGTCTTCGAAGAACGTGGCTCCCATCGTGGTTCGGACGCCCTTGGTGAAGATTAAATCCTTCAGAGCAACGGGGACGCCGTGCAGCGCCCCGCGATACTCTCCGGACAGTATCTCCCGCTCCGTCCGCGCCGCTGCCTCCAGCGCGCGTTCACCCGTCACCGTGATAAAGGCGTTGGTCTCGTCAGACTCGATGCGCTCCAGCAATGCCTCCACGACCTCGATCGGCGATACGCGGCGCTCCCGCAACTCGCAGGCGAGCGTGGCGAGGGTTGCGGGAAGGTTTTCCATCAGCCGTATCTTACAGGAGGTCCCGGTTCAGGCCAAAAACGCTCACGGCGGCCACGCCGGCAAGCTCTATTTCGGGACGCGCAGCACCAGGATCGCCAGGTCGTCGCGGGGTACGCCCTCCTGAAACTCTAGGACGGCGTGTTTGATCTTCCACGCCATATCCGCGGCGTAGCCGGTGGCGTTGGAGATCATGAACTCCCGCAGCCGTTCCTCGCCGAAGAACCCGCCGTCCGGGGAGCGCGCCTCCGTAGCACCGTCGGTGTACATGACGAGCGTGTCGCCGGGCATGAGGCGCAAGGATGCTTCCACCAGCTCCGGGTCGTCGAAGACGCCGAGCGCCTTTCCGGGACATCCAATCTCTTCCACGGAGCCGCTGGCGCGCAGGACGAGCGGCGGCGGATGTCCGGCGCGCGAGACTATCACGCCGACTCCGGGAGATTCGTCCAGCGGCTCCAGCCGGACGCAGGCGACGGTACAGAACCGCTCCTCTGGGAGTTGTCGGAGCATGGCCTCGTTCAGCGCGGCGAGCACCTCGGAGGGCCGGTCGGTCCTCATGGTGACGGCCCGGATCGTGTAGCGGGCCAGGGCGGTAACGGCCGCAGCTTCGGCGCCCTTGCCGCGCACGTCCCCGATGGTGCAAACCCAACCATCGTTCGGGACATCTATCAGGTCGTAGAAGTCGCCGCCGACCTCGTTTGCCTCGCCGACCGGCAGGTACTCGGCCCCGACCTCGACACCGGGTATCTCCGGCAGGTCCGGCGGCAGCAGGCTGCGCTGAAGGGTACGCGCGATCTCGCTGCGCTCGCTGTAGAGGCGGGCGTTGTCCGCGGCCAGGGCGCAACGGTACGCAAGGTTCTCCGCGAGCGACAAGTCGTCCTCGTCGTAGCGGCGAGCCGGGTCCGAAGAGACCAGCGTCATCGCGCCGACAGTCCTCCCCCGCGCCAGTAGCGGCACGCTCATGATGGACCGCGGCGCGAGCTCGCGAACTATATCCAGGTGCTCGCCGCTTATGTAATCACCCTCGATAAACTCAGCAGGGACCTCTTCGACCAGCACGGACTTACCGGTGCTCAGCACCCGCGCGGTGCTGCCGGGATCCTCTTCACCAAAACCCCGCTGATCTTTGAGCCGGAGCAGCAACTCTTCCTTCTCGGGATCGGCGTGGGCAGCGGCGAGCTGTTTGACCTCTCCATCCTCCCCAATGACATCCAGCAGGCACCAGTCCGCCAGATCCGGCACGACGATCCGAACCACGCTATCCAGCGTCCCCTGGTAATCGAGCGAGGCCGAGAGCTTGGGACCGGCGGCCGCCAGCAGGGAGAGCCGCCGGCGGGCGGCCACGGCCTCAGCCCTCGCCAGTTGCTCCCGCACGAGCAGCGCGTCGCGCTCCTCCTCCGCGCGCTTGCGGTCGCTGATGTCCTCGACGACCGCGATGAAGTATTTCGGCTCCCCGGAGGTCTCGCGTATAAGAGACACTGTCAGGTTCGCCCAGACCAGTGAACCGTCCCGCCTCAAATAACGCTTCTGCAGGGTGTAGGTCTGGATCTCACCATCCAGAACCCGCCGGACTTCTTCGAGGTCGCCGTCGAGATCTTCGGGATGGGTGATGCCCTGGAAGGTGCGCTGCAACAACTCTTCCTGCGAGTAACCCACGATCTCGCAGAGCCTCTCGTTCACCCGCAGCCAACGACCATCGACCCCGACCTGCGCCGCTCCGATAGCCGCGTGCTCGAAGGTCGCCCGGAAACGCTCCTCGCTCTCGCGCAGGATCTCCTCGATCCGCTTGCGCTCCGTCACGTCGTTCTGCACCCCGACGAAGTTGGTCAAACGCCCTTCCTCGTCGTGGACGGGCGAGACATACAACTCGTTCCAGAAGGGTGACCCGTCCTTGCGGTAGTTCTTGAGCACCACCCGGCATTCCCGTTGCTCCCTTATCGCCTGGCGCAGCTCGTCGAG
>CALMWA010000009.1 GCA_937873125.1 uncultured Actinomycetes bacterium
CTGGTGTCTTGCTTAGCGCCTTCTGGACGCGCCCGACGCAACTCGCGCAGGTCATGCCGGTGACGCCGAAGCTCGTCCACCGCACCTCCGCGCCGTACCCGGAGCCTTCCACGGCTTCGATGAGGTCTCGAGGCTCCACGGAACCCGGCTCGTACTCCACCGTGGCCTTCCCGGTGGCGAGGTTGACGTTGGCGGCGGAGACGCCATCCGTCTTCGACAACGCCCTCTCCACCCGGCTCGCGCAGGCCGCGCACGACATACCCGTAACCGGGATAGAGATCAAAGCCCGCCACTCTTTTGTCTCAGCCATGACTCCTTTTTATTATACCCCCCTACCCTATGTCAAGAGAGAAGTCGCTCTGAATGAGGTGTTGGTCTGTTTGTTATCTGTCCTGGGTGTCTTTGAGGATATCGAAGATATCGGCTATGAGGGCTTCGCGTTTATCGGGGGGGAGGTCGCGGGGGTGGATGGTCTGTTTGTCGGACTGGAGGTTGCGGAGGGTGGCCTCTTCGGCGAGGTACTGGTCGATGAGGCGGACTATGGCGTCTACCTTCTCACGGGGGAGACCGTCGCCGCCACGGGTCAGTCTGCTCCACATGCTTTAAACCTCTCCTTCCAGGGGGGTTATGTCGGGGCGATTATAACCGCTGGGGTTGGCTCTGGAGGGGATCAGGCCGTGCGGGTGGCGGTGCGCCGGGGGAAGGATTTTCCCTCGGAGGGTGTGAAACCTTCGGGGTTCTGCCAGGAGTAGGGTGTGATGTGGAGGTTTTGCTCGTCGATGTCGACAAGGTTGAAGCTCGACGTGCGGCCGGGGCGCAGGCGGTTGGAGATGGTGCCGGCGGTGGAGATGACGATGCCGCGGACGCCCCGCTCGACGGTGTGGACGGCCTCCTGGTGGTCGTGGCCGCAGAGTATGATCTCCGCGCCGAGGTCCGCGAAGGCCTGAAGGGCCTGTTCGGTGTTGGAGAGACCGTGGCGGCCGGAGGTAGCGCCCTCGATGGGGTTGTGGTGGATCATGACGATCCGGGCCGCGTCCGGGTGCGCGTTCTCGAAGGCCTCTCTCACGGTCTGGATATCCGCGTGCCGGACGTAACCGATCACGCCGAGGTCCTTGAAGCGTCGCGTGATCGAGCCGCGGGTTATGCCGTGGGCGGTGTTCAGACCGGCGATCACCGCGCCCGGAACCTCCAGAGACGGGCTCAACTCTTCGGAGATGTGACGGGTATAGCGGGAGTACTTGAAGTTGTGAGCCTGCCTCTGCAACATCCCGGCGAAACCCAGGTTGCGGACCACGGAGCCTAGCCAGCGGATGTCGTGGTTGCCGGGGATCACGAGGTAGGGAGCTGTCTCGCCGATGGAGTCCAGGTACTGGCGCGCCATCCTGAACTCGCTGTTGGAGCAGCGCTGGGTGAGGTCCCCGGAGACCGCCACCGCGTCCGGATCGAGCTTGCCGATAAGTTCTCTCAAGCCCTCCAGGCGGTCGGCGACGGCGGGACGGCCGAAGTGGAGATCCGAGACGTGTACTAGACGGGTCACGGGGACGAATTCTACCTGACCGGGACGGAACGGGAAACCTGTCCGGCCCATTCTTCGATGGAAATTGCGTTCACCCCGAAGGTATCCCGGAGGGCCGGGGAGTCGGAGGCGTATCCCGCGGCGTCGAAGAGGGCGAACATGTTCGCAAGCTCCTCGACCGGAGCCGATACCCAGCCTGCCAGACGCATCGCGGCGAGCGGCGGATGAAGCACGACTATTCTCTTGCCCCGAGCCCGTGACAGACGGCGGTACGCCTCGTCGAAAGTGGCGGTATCGGGTCCGGCCAGTTCGTGGCGGCCTGTGATGTCTCTCTCGAAGGCTCGGGCGGCGGCGTGTCCAACGTCGGAGGCGGGGATCCAACCAGCCGGCCGTCGCTGAGGACCGGGCACGAAGGCAACGGGGCCGCTGAGGGCCATGAGCAAGGTCTCCATGAACATGACCGGCCGCAGGATGGTCGCGGAAACGTCCTCCGCGCCGAGCAGCACGTCCTCGAAGCGGGCCTTCTCGCGGAAGGTGCCGACTTTCCGGGCCAGGGGATGATCCACGAGGAGCGCCGAGCTGTAGACGAAGCGCCTAACGCCGGCCTCCCGCGCCGCCGAGAGGAGGGCGAAGTTGCCCCGGTATTCGATCTCTTGGGCCTGCTTGTCTGTCGCGGCGGAGAGCGCGGAGAAGACGCCCGCGCAGCCTTCGAGAGCGGTCGCGAGCGACTCGGGCTTCGTTACGTCGCCGAGGGCTATCTCGGCGCCCGAAGCACGCAGACGCTCACCCTTCTCGGCGCTGCGTACCAGGGCGCGCACCCCGAAACCGGCTTCCAGCAGATGGTGGACCGCCGCGCCGCCGACCCTGCCCGTGGCCCCGACTACCAGTATCCTGCCGCCGTTCAGATCTAGACTTCCTTCAGAAAGTCTTTCAGCGCGGCATCGAACTCCGTCGGGGTTTCGAGGTTCGAGAGGTGTCCGGCGCCTTCGAGGACGACGTGGCGGGAGTCCGGGATCTTCTCCGCCATCGCACCCATGACCTCCGGCGAGGAGATCTCATCTTCCGCGCCACCGATGACGATGACCGGGATGCTTATCTTTGGCAGTAGCGGGGTGGAGTCCGGACGCTCGCGCATGGCCGACAAGGCCGCGACCACGCCGTTCGGGTTGCTCTCCAGGATCATGTCCCGGACGAGCTCGACCGTAGCCGCGTCGTTTTGCAGCGTGCTCTTCGCGAGGAGACGCTGCATCTGCAGCTCGATCAAGACCTCCACCCCTTCCTCGGCGACGCGGCGGGCCATCGCCTTGCGACTCTCGCGGGCCTCCTCGGAGTCCGGGTCGGGGCGCGTGTTTGCGAGGATGAGGCCGGAGACTCTTCCGGGGAACTGCCTCATACACTCGAATGCCACGTACCCGCCCATCGAGATGCCGCCGAGGACTACTTTTTTAAGGCCCAGCCGGTCCAGCAGCCCGCGCACGCATTTGGCATAGTAGCCGACATCCGGCTGGGCGGGCGAGCCTGGCGAGCGCCCGAACCCCGGATAGTCCGGTGTTATGACGCGGCGGTCGCCCGCCAGGGCTTCCGCCTGCGAACGCCACATCCGGCTGTTTAGTGGGAAGGCGTGAAGCAAGACTACCGCATCGCCCGACCCTTCGCCGTACTTCCTGTAAGCCATCAACCCGTTCGCGGCTGCTCCGTGTCCTGTCATGTTCTCCTCTCGTCTCCCGGTAGTGTTCCCCTCACGCCAGCGGCATACACTAGCATCTCCCGCGCCGGTCGCCTCATCAGAAAGTAAATCTTGCATAGAGGCTGGTTCACGTCTAGGTTGTGATGCGACGAATCTTTGCCGTGAGACGAAGGAGCGGCGGTTATGTGGGAGAACCTGGCAAGCGTGTTGGAGGGGCAAACCGTGAGGCTGGAGCCGCTGGCGCCCTGGCACGAGCCGGGTCTCTTCGAGGCCGCCGCCGACCCGGAGGTGTGGCGTTGGATGTCGTACGATGCCGTCGAGAGCCGCGAGGCGTTCCATGCGTGGTTGGAGGGGGCTCTCGCCAACTCGGAGGCCGGGACCGAAGCCGCCTTCGCCACCCTCGACGCCCGAACCGGAGAGCCCATAGGCAGCACCCGCTACCTCGCCCTGCGACCCGAGCACCGGGGGCTGGAGATCGGGTGGACCTGGCTCACGCCCGCGCGCTGGAAGACCGGAGCGAACATCGAGGCCAAGCTCCTGATGCTGGAACACGCCTTCGAGAACCTCGGTTGCCTGCGCGTGGAGTTCAAGACTGACGCGCGCAACGAGCGTTCCCGCGGCGCCCTCGCTGCGCTGCCCGCACGGTTCGAGGGCATCTTCCGCAAGCACATGCTCGTGCGGGGCGGCCAGCGCCGCGACTCGGCCTACTACAGCATCATCGACGACGAGTGGCCGGAGGTCAGGAGCAACCTGCGACGCCGCCTCGAAACGTTCCACGGAGACCCGGAGGAGGCGTGATGGGCGGCGCGTCGAGCACCAGCCGGCGACATGCGGCGGTTGTGGAGGCGATGGAGTTGTTGCCGGGACCGGGCGGTGAGCGGTTCGCAAAGGTGCTGGAGCACGGGAGCATGGAGGTCGAGGTCTACGCCCCACGCGGCACGGACCCGCAGAAGCCACACACCCGCGACGAGCTGTACGTGGTCGTCGCCGGGACGGAGATTTCGTCAACGGTGCCGAGCGCCATCCCTTCGGACCCGGCGACGTGTTGTTCGTACCTGCCGGCGTCGAGCACCGCTTTGAGGACTTCACGGACGATTTCGTCGTGTGGGTGATCTTCTACGGTCCCGAAGGCGGAGAGGCCGATGTATGAAGATACTGAAGATGTTCGAACCGGATG
>CALMWA010000010.1 GCA_937873125.1 uncultured Actinomycetes bacterium
TTTAGTGTCCCCCGCTGCAAATGATCGAGAATGCGCCCCGGCGTGCCGACGACGACCGAGTTGGAGCGGTTTTTGAGGGTTTTGATCTGCGGTCCGATATTAGTCCCGCCGCACAGGACGAGCGGTCGTACCGGCTCGTGGCGGGAGAGGTTGGAGATCTCCGTCGCCGCCTGCGACGCGAGCTCCCGCGTCGGCACCAGCACGAGCGCCTGCACGCCCCGCGCCTTCCGGTCGATGCCCTCGATCAGGGGTATCGAAAATGCGGCCGTCTTGCCGCTGCCAGTCTGCGCCAGACCGACGACGTCATTTCCCTCCAGAAGCTCGGGTAGCGCGAGAGCCTGGATCGGGGTCGGAATACTCCAACCCTGCTCGGCGACCGCCCGACGTACGTTCTTGGAGAACGGGAGATCGGTAAACGAAGCCTCCTGGGCCTCGGTAAGCGTATCTGTCATCAAAATGGGTGTTTCCTTCCACGTGTCGTTTTCAACAGCCGCCACCATAGGGAGTATGTACGTCATGGGCGACCGCTCGACGGGAGAGGATAAGCACAGGCACAAAAAAAGAGACGCGCCTCTCAGGTGCGGCATCTCGATAATCGTGGACGTATGTTCTCGATTACGTAGCCCCGCGAGTATACCGGACGCGCGTCCGTAGTCAAACTGTACGAGCCGCGCCGTGGACGAAGCCCGGCTCGTACCTGTGACGCCAAACAGAGAACCAAGCTGATCTTAGCGCTTCATACTCGGACGGATCGATCTTCATTCAGAGATTGTCCAGGCCACTCTCCGAATAGCGTTTTGAGCGCCCGGTATCTTACCGACAACGCAAACACGATGGGCAAATGTCCATGATGTCCGAGCAAGCGGCGGTGTCGACCGACCTGATGACTTCGGTAGCTCAAGGGAAGCCTGAGCGCTTCACCAACGGACACCCTCATCTGCGGTCCGCCGTTCTACTGTTTGACGAAAAATAGAACATCTCCCTCGATGGATTTGCGGGTAGCGAGAACACGCCAGCAACCGGCTTTGGGGAAAACGAACCCGCTGCCCCACTCATTACCGGGGCGATTCCAGGTGGATCCCCCTTGCTCCCGTGGTCCATATACAGGTCGTATTCTCGTTCCGTCCGCATGCTCCGCGACCAGCTTCAGAGATCCCGTCCCGGTCATTCGCCAGACTATCTTGACCTCCCGGTCCACCTGTATAGGTAGCTGCTGAAAAACCAGTGCCCACAGCTCCCCCTTTGCCGCATCACCACGCACTTCTACAAGGGGGTAACTCTTCTTCCATCTCTCCGCGGGAGAGGGTGTACGGCATCCAGTGTCGCCACCGGGGGTAGCAGATGCCTCTTCATCTGGTGACCCTGCCTTACGACTTTGATCCGTGGAATCAAAACCATATACCAGTCCGACCCCCGCTATCAGAAATAGGACCGGCAGAATAAGTAGCAACTTCCGTTCCACAACCGCTCCGATATGTACTTCAATAAGCTCTCTCCGAGGCGTTCAGGCTGCGCTGCTCTTTCTCTTTCTTGCCGTCCTCGGCCGCCAGGCCCGCGCCGCCGGCTAGGGCGCTGATGGTTCCGGCGAGGTCCTGTATCTCGGAGGGGACGACGAAGAGCTTGCTGGCCGGCCCCTTCGCCATCTCGGGGAGAGCCTTGAGGTAGAGGTAACGAAGAGCTTCCGGCGAGAGGTCCGAGTTCTGCAGGCGCTCGAAGAGGGCGCCGGTCATCTCGATCTGGGCGGCCTGCACGTTGCGGTACGCCTCCGCCTCGCCGGCGGCGCGCAGGACGGCGGATTTCTGCTCGCCTTCGGCTTTAAGGATCGCGGACTCTTTCGCGCCCTCGGCGTTCAGGATGGCGGCGCGCTTGTCACCCTCGGCGGTCAGGATCGCGGCGCGGCGGGTCCGTTCGGCCTGCATCTGCTTCTCCATCGCCTGCTGGATATCTCTGGGGGGTGTGATCTCCTTTAGCTCCACCCGCGTTACCCGGATGCCCCACTTCTCCGTCACCTCGTCCAGGATGGTGCGGAGCTTGCCGTTGATCTCGTCTCGGGAGGTCAGCGTCTTGTCCAGGATCAGGTTGCCGATCACGTTACGCAGGGTAGTCTGAGTGATCTGCTCCATCGCCAGATGGAAGTTCGCCACCTCGTACTCCGAGGCCCGCGCGTCCACGACCTGGTAGTAGACGACCGTCGAGATCTGCATCCCGACGTTGTCGTTGGTGATGACCGCCTGTGGCGGGAACGCGATGACCTGCTCGCGCAGGTCGGTCTTGGGTAACATCTTGTCCACCACCGGCACCACGAACGTCAGCCCGCTCTCTGCAGTCTTGTGGTAGCGTCCCAACCTCTGGATGATCGCAACCCGGCTCTGCGGGATGATCCTGATGCTCCTGGCCGCCACCAGAAACACCACGAACGCCAATATCCCCAACACTATAAGTCCGACACTCACGACTTCTCTCCTTCTCCGATCTCCACGACTTCCACCAGGGCCGTCAGTCCATCCGTATCCAGCACCCGCACCCTCGTACCCTTCTCCAGCTTCTGCTCCCGGTGGAAAGCCCGCGCCGTCCAGAACTCGCCGCTCCCGATCCTCACCGTTCCGCTACCGCCCGGCTCTATATCGTCCGTAACCACCCCGCGCTTCCCCGTGACTTCATTGCTGCTCACGTACCGTTCGCTGCTCCCGAGCGCGATCCGGTTCAGAAGCGTCGGCCGCAACACCACCATGCTAAGCACCGAGGCCAGGATGAACCCCACGATCTGGACCGCGACAAGGTCGGTGAATAGGGAAACAACCAGAGCCGCAACCGCGCCTATGGAGAAAAACAGCAAGAAAAACGAGACCGTCAGAAGCTCCCCGACAAAAGCGAGAGCCGCAAGCGCCGCCCAGAAAACAATGTCCCATTCCAAGCCCGATGGCCTCCTTCACGCAAATTCTATACCACCCGCGACAGACACGACGTATCCGTATGTACAATGGTACGCAAGTTGGAGCGCGGTGGAATTAGAAGCTGCGAAAGGGGTACTGCGTGTTCGGATGGCTCGCGAAACATTTTCGCCCTACGGCAAGCTCGGTCGAAGAGAAACTATTCGAAGGGTTCACGGACGGCGCTCATCAGGTCGTAGCCCTGGCGCGGGAGGAGGCCCGGCACCTCAACCACGCCCACACAGGTACCGAACATCTCCTGCTGGGCCTCCGGCGAGAGGAGGGGAGTGTCCCGGCGGCGGTTCTCGGATCGTTCGGTGTGGAGTTGGACGAGATACGAGAAGAGATCGAATCTATCGTCGGCGACAATGAAAGTCCCGTACGCGGGAGGCCCGATCTTACCCCACGCTTGAAGAAGGTGCTGGAAATAGCGCGGCTGGAGTCACGACAGCTCGGCGACGACTACATAGGCCCGGAGCACTTACTACTCGGATTAGTGAGAGAAAACGAAGGCGTAGCAGCACGGATCTTGGCCGCTCGCGGAATTCACCGCAGTGAGATCCGGCGTAGCGTCTTGCGCGCGCTCGGCACCGGGGAGTGAGGCGAGCTGAACAGAGGATCGCGCACCGATTGTCCTCTCCACAAATACGTCGTTCCGCGAGCTATTCAACCAAACACACCCCCAATAGGCAAGTCAGAGTTAGAATCCCAAACTCTGCGCGTCAGCGATGATCTTCGCGTGATCGAAAGCGAGTTCGACCGAAGAAGGTTCGAGGACTGCCTCCTCCGAAGCATCAGAAGACGCCTGCATGTCTACGCTCAGGACGCGGACGAGGAAGGCGACGCTGACGTTGTGGCCGCGCGGGTCACGCTCCGGGGCCGAGTAGACGCCGACGAGACCGGCGATCTCGACCGCAAGCCCCGTCTCCTCCGCCGTCTCCCGTACAGCGGCCTGCTCCATGATCTCCCCTACCTCTACGAAGCCGCCCGGCAACGCCCACTGGTCCTCGAAAGGTTCGCTGCCGCGACGGATCAGGACGACACCTTCCTCCGCAGGTATCACCACGTCTACCATCAGCTTTGGGGTCTCCGGTCCCGCCATCTCCTACCTCCCTCGTCGCCTTCGGTCGCCAGCGTACTACCCGCGCCACCTGCCGGATAATCCGCGGGAGGACTCGCTCGATTTCTATGGGTAAGATTCCCCCGTGGAGCGTTCCAGCAAGAATACGGATACTTCGAGCGTGGACCTCTGGCTCGCGGTGGGGATCTCCTGTGTCGTCCTCGGCCTCTACACCCTCACGCTCGCCCCGACCGTCCTCTACTACGCCCCCGAGAACTACGACTCGGCGCACCTCCAGGTCGTCGCTTACATTCTCGGCATCCCGAGCTACACCGGCTACCCGACCTACGTGATGCTGGCGCACGTCTTTACCTACCTGCCGTTCGGCGAAGTCGCCTGGCGCGTCAACCTAGCCTCCGCCGTTTTCGGGGCGATAGCCGTAGCCGGCAGCTACCTGCTGTGCCGCAGGCTCGGTGCGGGGAAGGTAGGAGCGGCGGTGGGCGCTCTGGCATTTGGGATCTCGGAGACGTTCTGGAGCCAGGCCGTGATCGCCGAGGTCTACACCCTGCATATCTTTCTGACGACGCTCTTCCTGCTGACGCTTCTCGTGTGGCGGGCGCGCCGCGAGGACCGATACTTGCTGCTCGCGGCTTTTCTAGGCGGGCTGGCGATGACCAACCACCTGACGAGCGTCTTTCTTCTTCCCTCCGCCGTATTGTTTGTAGCCGCCGTGGACACGTCCAGGTTCCTCAAACCCGGTTTGTTCTTCAAGAGCGCGGTCCTCTTCGTCGTGGGTCTGCTACCTTATCTCTACCTGCCGCTTCGGGCCTCGATGGACCCGCCGCTCGTCAATACGGGTCCGGCTGAGAATCCGTCCACGTTCGCGGGATTTCTAGACCTCGTCTCCGGTGGGGACTTCAAAGGCCGGATGTTCGCGTTCGGTCCCGGAGAGATCTTGGGCCGGCTGGGCATCTATGCCGGCCACCTCGTTGATAACCTCAACCTCGCGCTCTTGGCGCTGGCGGTGGCCGGGCTCGCTTATCTGACGCTCAGGGACCGTGCGGCTCTTGCTCTGCTGGGCACGGTGTTTGCGCTGAACCTCGTCTACGCGCTGGAGTACGACATAGAAGACCTGGAGATCTACTTCGTCCCCACGTACCTGGTACTCTGCCTCGCCATAGCCCTTGGAGCCAGCACGCTACTGGGATGGGTGCGAGTGCGGAGCGCCCAACGGCCCCTCGTTCCCATAACGGCCCTTCTGCTACTGATCGTTACTCTTGCCGGAGTGCCGGACGCCTATGCGGACGCGGACCGAAGTGGAGATTACCTGGGGCGCGAGATCGTGGAAGCCGTGGCGAGTGGCACTAAGCCGAACTCGACGGTCCTGTATCATGGGCGTTCGCTCCACTACATGACGCTGGTGGAGAAACGCAGAACCGACCTCACGCTGAGAGACCCTTTCTACACCGCCGACTGGGTAGAGCGGGCGGAGCGCGGCCTTCGGCGGGGTCCGGTCTATGTGCTGTATCCGGGCGCGACCAATACCCGGCTCTTCGAGGAGGCTGGCTACGAGCTGGCACCGGTAAAGGATGGCATGCTCTACGAGGTGGTAAAAAAGCAGGCATGAAGATCCTCTGCATCAGCGACCGGACGGAGCCCATGCTCCACGGGCCGAGCCTGAACCATTACGCTTCCGGGGTGGACGCGGTCATCTCCTGCGGAGACCTGGACTTCAACTACCTGGAGTACATCATCACTTTCCTTGGCGCTCCGGTCTACTATGTCCTGGGCAACCACGACCCCTCGCCAGACAGCAAGGTTCGCCCGGAGGGCTGCATCCCGCTCGATGGTGAGGTTGTGGATATCGGGGGCGTCGTGGTCGCGGGGCTCTCCGGCTCGCGGCTCTACTCGGGTGGTCCGAACCAGTACACCGAGCGTCAGATGAACCTCCGGGCCTGGGCGCTGTCGATGAAGATCCGGTGGCGCAAGCTCCTGGGCCGTCCGGCGCCGAGCGTCTTCGTCAGCCACTCACCGGCCTTCGGTCTCGGAGACCGGGAAGATCCTCCCCACATGGGTTTCCGCTCGTTTCTCCGGCTCATGGACCGTTTCGAGCCGGACCTCTGGGTGCACGGTCACGTGCATCTGTACGGCCCGGACCAGGAGAGACAAAGGATCGAAAAGTACGCAAAAACGAAGCTCATGAACGTCTATGGACACAAGTTCCTCGAAGTTTAACGCGCTGTTATCGTGCGGAGCCTTGTTGTACGACGCGGCGGGATGTAGATTCTACGAGTGGTAGATTTCATGAACCCCAACGACCAGGCCGACCGGGACTTCACCCACGCCCGCCGCAAGGCGTTTCTGAGGAGGGTCGGGGCTTACCTGCGTAACGACCCCGGCTCCAACCAGCTCCTCTCGTTCGACGAGGTAAAGAGCGCCCTCGGAGCCGTCGAGCAGGTCTATCTGGGGATGCGCGAGGTACCCGTGGAGAAGATCATCGGCAGCGTCGGACGGCACCGGGACTTCGACCGGGCATTCCTGCCGTCAAAAGGGGATCTCGGGGAGCGTTGGAAGAAGATCGACCAGATGATGCACCGTGCCGAGGAGCTTCCGCCGGTGAGCCTGTACAAGATCGGGGACGCCTACTTCGTCCAGGACGGGAACCACCGCGTCTCCGTCGCCCGGATGCAGGGTGTCGGGGAGATCGACGCCGAGGTCGTCGAGCTTCGCAGCCGCATACCCATCGACTCGGCGCTGACCGCCCGCGACCTGCTCCACAAGTTGGAGCAGCGGCACGTGCTGGAACGCCTGCCGATGGACCGGGCCGTCCCGGAAGTCAAGGTGCAGTTCTCCGACGTGAAGAACTACCGGCGTTTCGCCACGTACATAGAGGCTCACGGCTATCGGCTCGCCCAGCTCTGGCGGCGCTACGTCTCGCCGGAAGAGGTCTTGCGAGACTGGTACGAGTACTCCTACGTCCCGATAGCGGACATGATCCGGGAAGAGCGCATCCTCGAAGCTTTCCCCGACCGTACGGAGCTGGACCTGTACTTCTGGATACTCAACCACCGCGAACAACTCGCCCTGGAGTCCCGCGACGACCGCGTATCTCCCCAGGCCGCGAAGGACGACATCCTCCTCAAGAAAGGCCGCCAGCGGCGCAACACCATCCCCGGCCTCTGAACCGCCGGTGTAGAATTCTCTCCGGAGTGGAGGATCTCCAACGGCCGGACAATGTTGCGGGGGTGATGTTCTGGGTGTCATAGCCGTTCTGTGGAACCCCGCCGACGTCTTGCGCGAGGCCGCCGCCGAACGCCGCGTGCTTGCGGGCTTCATCGTCACCGCCGCGGTCGCCGTATTCGGCGTCGTCGCATCGGGGATTGTGGTCCTCAGCGGCGCGGCGCGGGAGCAGTTGGAGCAGCCGTCCGGTTCCGGTCTGCCGCCGGAGGTCGTCGACGGCATAATGCGGGCCACCGAGATCGGGCTGCCCGTGTTCTCGCTTCTTTATCCTTTCGCGTGGTGGGTTCTGGTCGCGGCCCTGATGCAGTTCGTGACGCGCTTTTTCGCGGGGAGCGGGCCGTTCGCGGCGATGCTGGCCGTCATCGGGGTGGCGCAGTTGCCGCTCGCGATCAGCGGCCTGCTCCAGGTCTTGATCTCCGGCTCGCAGGCCGCGCTTGGCGTTCAAAGCACCGCCGGAGCCGCCCTGGGGTTCGCAGGCACGATGGTCGGGCTGGTCTTCTTCGTCTGGCACGTCGCGCTCGTGGTAATAGGAGCCTCCCACGCCCGAAACATCGGCTACGGTGAATCCACCGGCTCCTGCGCCATCTCGTGCGTCGGAATACTGCTACTTTTACTCCTGCTTGCGATAATCGTGGGCGTGGGAGCAGCGTTCGTCTTCGGCGGCGCGTGAGCGGCGCTATAGTAGTGCTCATACAGGAAAGGAACAGACCTTGACCCAGGAGAACAGTCAGCCGAACGAGCGGACAAAAGATACACCATCGGGCGGCC
>CALMWA010000011.1 GCA_937873125.1 uncultured Actinomycetes bacterium
ACCTTCGACCTCACCATCCACGAAGGCCGTAACCGCATAATACGCCGAGCGTGTGCTGCTGTCGGACTGGATCTCACCGCACTCCATCGAACGCGCATCGGACCCGTAATACTCGGGGACCTCCCGAAAGGCCGCTACCGTCCGCTGACCCCTTCGGAGCTGGCGGCACTAAAATGAGACCCGTAACCGGCATCCCCGGCGAAGACTTCTCTGTCGAAGACGTCCGGGGCAGCTTCCCGCCAGAGATAGCTATGCAGCCCTTGGATGGTCCCGTGGACGCCGAGGTTCAAATCCCCGGCTCCAAGAGCGTCACCAACCGCGCCCTCATAATCGCCGTCCTCGCCGATGGCGAATCCATCATCCGCAACCCGCTCTTCAGTGACGATTCCTATTGGCTCCTAAACGCTCTCACCCAACTAGGATTCAAAATATACGTGGACGAATCGCAAGCCCAAGTCCAGATCCTCGGACAAAGAGGCATAATACCTAAAAATGACGTCGATGTGTACGTTGGGAACGCAGGGACCGTGGCGCGGTTTTTGCCGCCGGCGTTGGCGTTGGGGGAGGGGCCGTACCGGGTTGACGGGGTGGCGCGGATGCGGGAGCGGCCGGTCGATGATCTCGTCTGCGCGATGCTCCAGTTGGGCGCCGGTGTCGAATACGGAGGGGAAGAGGGGAGGTTTCCGCTGATGGTTCGCGGCGGCGGAATCCGGGGTGGTGAGGCGCGGGTCGAGGGGAGCAAGAGCAGTCAGTTTCTCAGTGGACTGCTCATGGCGGCGCCCTATGCGGAGAAGCAGGTTACCTTGTGGGTCGAAGGGGGTCTCGTATCACGGCCTTACGTCGGGATCACGACCGGCGTGATGCGGGAGTTCGGAGTAGAGGTGGACTCCTCCGAGGAGGGACGGTACGTCATAGAGTCCGCTTGTTACCAGGCCGGAGAATACGTCGTCGAGCCGGACGCTTCGGGAGCGTCGTACTTTTTCGCCGCGGCGGCCGTCACGGGGGGAAGAGTCCGTGTGCCGGGGCTCGGATCGGGTTCCACGCAGGGGGATCTCCGCTTCGTGGAGGTGCTGCGCGAGATGGGTTGTGAAGTAGAGATCGCGGCGGATTACGTCGAGGTTCGGGGGACGGGTAAGTTGCGGGGCGTCGAAGTGGATATGAACGAGTTCTCGGACACCATGATCACGCTGGCCGCTATCGCGCCGTTCGCCGAGGAGCCGACCCGCATCACCAACATTGAGCACACCCGTCATCAGGAGACCGACCGTATCTCCGCCGTAGCCACCGAACTCGCGCGCATGGGCGTTCGTGTCGAGGAGGAGCAAGACGGGCTGCGGATATCACCTGGGCCCGTGCGCCCGGCGCTGGTGCGCACTTATGGGGACCACAGGATCGCGATGGCCTTCGCCGTCACCGGCCTCGTGGCGTCCGGCATTACCATTCAGGACCCCGGCTGCGTCACCAAGACCTTCCCCGAATACTTCGAGCGGCTGGACGCTCTGCGCTAAACGGCCCGTTTCTTTCGGATATACTCGGCGGGTAATGGGAGGACTACTAATAACCATCGACGGCCCCGCCGGAAGCGGGAAGAGTTCCGTTGCCCGCGCCGTGGCGGAGCGCCTCGGGGTCGTGAACCTCAACACCGGAGCGGCCTACCGGGCCGTGGCCCTGCTGGCGCTACGCGACGGCGTGAGCTTCGACGACGCCACGCGCCTCGCGCGCCTCGCCCGGACCGTGGACCTCGACCCCGAAGGCGTGAAGATCGACGGTCGTCCGGTCCCCGATCCGGAACTGCGAACCCCGGAAGTATCCGCCGCGGCCTCCAAAATATCCGCGCACCCGGAGCTGCGGGAGGTATTGCTCACAGTACAGCGCCGGGCCGCCGAGATCGCCCGCGGCCGGGGCGGCGCCGTCGTCGAGGGCCGGGACATCGGAACGGTCGTCTTGCCGGACGCGGATCTGAAAATCTTCCTCTCAGCCGCGCCCGAGGAGCGCGCGCGCCGGCGGGCCGTTCAGAGCGGCCGCGAGGGGGAGCTCGATCGCATCCGCCGGGCGATAGAGACCCGCGACCGCCAGGACTCGGAGCGGGAGGTCTCGCCGCTGCGCCCGGCGTCCGACGCAGTCGTTTTGGACACTACGGGACTGACCCTAGACGGCGCCATTTCGAAGGTCCTCGAGCTGGCACACGAGACGCGGAGCAGAGCATGAGAAGTATCAGCATCCAGCGGCGGGGGCGGCGATGAAGAGCACGCCCACCACGATGTCCTTCAGATACCGGGCTTTCCGCCGGTTCATGATCTTGCTCGGCAGAATCCTCTTCGGTTTTACGGTACACGGGGCGGAGAACGTGCCTAAGACTGGACCCCTGATCCTGGCCTCCAACCACAGCCAGTACGCGGATCCGGTCCTGGTCAACATGGCCGTGCCGCGCCGGGTGCAGTGGATGGGTAAGAAAGAGCTGTTCGTCTTCCCCTTCGGTAAGTTCTTCCGGTTCATCGGAACCTTCCCGGTCGACCGTCAGAGCGGCGGACGTGCGGCCCTGCGCGCCGCCCTGGACTATTTAGAGAACGGTTGGGCACTCGGCATCTTTCCGGAAGGCACCCACCGCAACGACGGTACCGCGAAAGACGCCAAGAGCGGGGTCGTCATGCTCTCGGCCCGCGGCAACGCCCGCGTCCTACCCATCTACATGGGCCACATCCCGACCCCCGCCGAACGCCTGCGCGGCGCGAAGCTACACGCCTACATAGGCCAATCGATGACTATCGATAATACACTGAAAGGTGGAAAGGCCTATCGTGAAGCCGCCGATGAGATTCTCAAGGCCATCTACGCGCTACCGGAGAAGCACACAGTGAAACTTGGGGAGGAACGATGAGCCGCTTGCCGGTCGTTGCGATAGTCGGGGCGCCGAATGTGGGGAAGAGTTCGCTCGTGAACCGCATCTTGCGGCGTCGGCAGGCTGTTGTATCCGGTGAGCCGGGTACCACGCGGGATCGCTCGTACAACCGGGCGGAGTGGGCGGACCGGGAGTTTACACTCGTGGACACCGGCGGGATGGAGCCGACGGCGAAGGTTGGGCTGGAGGCTCTGGTGACGCTGCAGGCGCGGGTGGCGGCGGAGGAGGCGGACGTGATCCTTCACCTTACCGACTCTCGACTCGGGCCCACGGAGGCCGACGCCGCCATAGCCCGCGAGTTGCGCCGCGCCCCCGGCAGCGTCGTCCTCGCCGTCAACAAGCTCGATACTCCGGCCGACGATGCGGATCGGCACCTGTTCCACGCGCTGGGGGAGGGAGAGCCCTACCCCGTCTCCGCCGCGCACGGGCTCGGCACGGGTGACTTGCTGGACGCAATCGTGTCGCGCCTGCCGGAGATAGAAACGGAAGAGGCCGAAGAGATCCCGCGGCTTGCCATCATCGGCCGGCCGAACGTCGGGAAGAGCACGCTCCTCAACCGCCTGCTGGGCGCGGATCGGGCCGTAGTCTCCGAAATGGCCGGTACGACCACCGACGCCGTAGCCGGAGAGGTCGAGGTCGTCAGCGAGGGAATGTCAGAGAGGTATCTGCTGCTAGACACCGCCGGCGTGAACCGGAGTGCGAAGCGGGCTGATGGTGTGCCGTACTACTCGTTGCTCAGGACGGAGGAGGCGATCCGGCGTTCCGATGTCTCTTTGCTGCTCGTGGACGCCGTGGAGGGACTGGTGGGCGGGGATCTCCAACTCGCGCGCCGAATAGAGGATGCCGGGAGGACCTGCGGCATCGTCATAAACAAAAGTGACCTCGTGCCGCGCGAGCGTCTGAGGGAGATAGAAGACAGCCTCTATGCCCGAATGACCGACCTCAAGCCGCACGCCATCTCCATCTCGGCGCTGACCGGGACCGGAGTCGAAGAAGTCCTGACGTTCGCGTCCCGGCTCATGCGGGCGTACAACGTGCGGATACCGACGCACGAGCTCGCCGATTTCATCAACCGTCTCGTGGACCGCAGCGCGCCGCCGAAAGGCGTCAAGATTCGATATGCCACCCAGACCGGGACTGCGCCGCCCAGGTTCATACTCTTCGCCAACCGGCCAAAGGATATCCAAGACAGCTACCTCCGGTACCTGGAGAACTCGCTGCGGGAGCGGTATGATCTCTACGGGGTCAGCGTGCGGTTGCGCGTAAAGAGCAGCCGCTAGAGTTCAGGGAGCAGAATGCCCAAAGCGGAAGAGACGATCCAGGTGAGCGACCGTGTCCTGACCCTGCCGAATGCTCTTACCCTATTCCGTCTGCTCATGGTCCCCGTCGTGGTGGGCCTACTTATCGCGGAAGTAGACGGAATAGCTATAGCGATATTCGTCGCCGCCGCCCTCACGGATTTCCTCGACGGCCGTATAGCGCGTCGCTCCGGGCCGACGAGGATAGGCCAGATCCTGGACCCCGTAGCGGACCGCCTTATGCTCTCAAGTTCCGCTATCGTGCTCGCGACACGGGGATTGTTGCCCGTCTGGGCCGTTGCGATACTCGTCGGCCGTGACCTGCTCACGCTGCTGGGTAGCCTTTTCGTGCGGGGTAAGATGCGGGTGAACTTCATAGGCAAAACCGCCACGGCGGTCCTCATGGTGTCGGTAGGGCTAATGATCTTCAGTCCTGGAGCGCTCGGGGAAACTCTATTCTATACGGGGTTTGCCCTCTCTCTCCTCGCGGCTGTCGTGTACGCTATTAGACTCTATTTCAGGACGGATATAGGCAACATCCAATAGCACCTTCTCGGGATCGCCACGGTTAGCTCCGAAATACCTTATCTAAGAGTGTACTTCAGGTTGAGATGAGGTTATACTTTTGCTTATGACTGAATGGGATGGGGCGAAAAAATTTGATTGGGAAGGGCAGGACGATGTTACCTCGCTCTCGGAGGAAGGATTGCGGGATCAACTGGAGTCTCTATCGGTGCAGGAGCGTGAGATCAGCTACCGCAGGCGTATTTTGCAGGGAAGAATAGACCTGATCCGCTGTGAGTTGGTTCGCCGGGGGAAAGCGGTGCTATCGCCGGAGGAGCTGGCGCGCGTGCTTATGGACCGCTCGCGCGCGCCTGAGAACCCCGAAGGACGTATGCCGTGAACGTATGCCCGGAGTGTGGGTCTCCCGTAAATGAGCGGATGAAGTTCTGCGCCGAGTGTGGAGCCAAGCTCGTCCACGGCCAGTCCACCGTCTCCTACTCTCCGGAGTTCGTCGAGGAAGAGGAGATGCCGGCCGCCAATACCACTGGTAGTGGAGGGGCGGCTCTGATCGAACTGGACCAGGTCGAAGGCACCGCTGGTCGCCGGATGCACGATATCGCCGATGAGGTCGTTACGGTGGGCCGCAGCCCCAGTTGCAATATCTTTCTAGACGACGTTACCGTGTCGAGAAACCACGCCGAGATATTGCAGGGTGCGAGAGGATTCAGGATCAGTGACGCGGGCAGTCTGAACGGGACTTATGTCAACAGGGTTCGGGTTGACTCTGTTGACCTTCGTAATGGAGACGAGATCCAGGTCGGTAAATATCGGTTCAAGTTCGTCTACACGTAGGCTTGACCAGGACTTCGGAGAGGATGGGAGTGATCTAGAGTGGAGAATGGCGGCACTAAGGACAGCTACACCATAGGCGAGGTCGTAACCCGGTTGCGGCAAGATTTCCCGACGCTCTCGGTAAGCAAGATCCGCTACCTCGAACGCCGGCGTCTTATCAACCTGACCCGCACTCGCGGCGGTTACCGGCTCTTCTCCAACCAGGACGTGGAGCTTCTGCGCTACATCCTTACGTTGCAGGATAAGGAGTACCTGCCCCTCAAGGTAATAAAGAAGCGTATCGAGGGCGGCGCGCCGGTCCCGGCCTCCGGCGATGGTGGCAGTGACCTATCCCGTGTCCTCGAAGACCGGATCTACTCTCGCGAAGAGTTGGCTGACGCTCTGGAGACCGACTCCCGTTTCGTGGACGACCTTATGGCCGTGGGCGTCATCGGACGCACGGGGGAGCTGACCCAACGTGACGTCGAGATCGCACGCATGGCGCTTGAGATGGCAAAGTACTCCATCCAACCTCGCCACCTGCGCGGCATGATGGCGGCAGTAGACCGCGAAGCGGCGATGTTCAAGCAGATCCTGAACCCCGAGCTGCGTTCCGGTGATGAGCTTCGGGTTGCCGAGGCGATGAACAAGGTGCGGCACCTCGCCACTGTTGACGCCCGGCTTAAGGAGCTAATGATGGCGAGTATCATCGAGAGCTTCGTACCCTAGTGCCAGAGAGTATGGACGTCCGCGAGATCGAGAACCACATCAAGACCGTCGCGGACTTCCCGAAATCCGGTATCTCCTTTAAAGACATTACGCCGCTGCTTGAGGACGGTCCCGCTCTGCGGGCGGCAGTGGACTCGCTCGCGGCCGCTACCGCTACCATAGAGTACGACCGCATAGTCTCTGCCGAGGCCCGCGGTTTCGTCTTCGGCACCGCTCTCGCATACTGCTCCCGCAAGGGTCTGATACTGGCCCGCAAACCGAACAAGCTTCCGCGGGACACCATCTCGGCTTCTTACGAACTCGAATACGGCTTCGAGACCCTGGAGGCCCACGCAGACTCCATCAAGCCCGGCGCCCGCGTCCTCGTAGCGGACGATCTCCTGGCGACCGGCGGCACCGCCCGGGCCATGTGCGATCTCGTCGAGAACGCCGGGGGAGTCGTCGCCGGTGTTGCCTTCTTGATAGAGCTCAGCTATCTGAAAGGTCGTGAACGCCTGATCCCGTACAACGTAGTCTCACTCATAAGCTATGACAACCCCGAAGACTAACCTCCCCGCGTCCCTCGACCTGCGTAGTCCACAGCCCGCCACCACCGCTACCGAAGAACGACTGATCTCCGTCTATCTCCGCACCCTTACCAGCCCCCAAACGATAAGAACATATAATACAGAAATACGTATGTTTCTCACGTTTGCTAGAGGGTTGGGGAGAGAGATAGACCAAATAACAGCCGAAGATATCTCTCTATACAGGGAGCATCTCCTGAAGACCTATGCATCCGCAACTGCAGCGAAGAAGCTTGCGGCTCTACGCAGGTTTTTGATCTTCACTTATATGGGCGGCGCGACGAGAGTGAACCCGGAGTCGCTCCGATTCTTCGCGAAGAGTCCTCGTGTGCGGCAGGATCCCTCGTACAACGTCCTCACGGAGGATGAATTAACCCGCATGCTCAACGCCGCCCGTGCCGCCAGTTACCGGGATTACGTGCTCCTGGCGGTGATGGCGAGCTGTGGACTACGCGAGGCCGAGGTTGTCGTAGTAAAGATCGGTGACTTCCAGGAGGTGGGGGACGGCCAGATCCTGCTAAAAATTCTTGGGAAAGGAGACAAGATCCGTAACGTCTCCATCTCCCCGGAGTTGTGGCGGTTAGTCCAGCGTTTCGTAATCATCTCGGGTCGTAGCTTTACATCCCACACCGATGCCCGCAAACCGCTGTTTGTCTCGCGAGAAGGCACAGACAAACCACTGACCACCCGCTCGATCCGCTACATAGTAAAGAAGTACGTTAACGCAGCCGGCATCACGAAAGCCATCTCCCCACACTCGATTCGGCACACCGTGGGGACCAACATGGCCGTTAACGAAGCCCCCCTGCTAGTCATCCAACAATACCTCGGCCACTCCGACCCCAAGACCACCCTGCGCTACATCCGCCGCGCCGAAGAGCTAGCCAGCAAGGCATATCAATATAATACTCTACCGATCTAACGTAGCTGAAACTACGTGACGAGCTAAACGAGCCAAATAATTGGTTAGGGCGTATTAGAGGCTGCGCGGATAGGCGGGTAGCGAATGTGTCAATGGGCAATGAGGAGCCGATTTGATCGTTCGAAGAATCGCCAAATACGAAAAGTAGCGAGCCTATCCGCGCAAGCTCTTAGTTAATTAGTGGATCTATAACAGCCGTCGATCAAGTCTATCGGGTACTCGCTCGGACACCCACCGCCGGGCATG
>CALMWA010000012.1 GCA_937873125.1 uncultured Actinomycetes bacterium
TCCCGCCGCCCGGAGCACCTCACGCGCAGCGGAGACGAAGCTCACGGCGTCCGGCGGCTACCCGACGACCTCGGGCGAGACTTCAGGGTAGGCCCCGATCAGGCTGACGTAAGGACAGTGCTCTTCGAGCGTCGCGAGCGCCTCCCGGACGCGCTCCTCGTCCGGATGTCCCTGGAAGTCCGTGAAGAAGACGTAGGTCCACGCCCGCTTGCGGCTCGGCCGGCTCTCGATCCTGGTCAGGTTTATGCCTTTTTCGGCGAACGCCGAGAGAGCGTCCTTCAAGACCCCCGGCCGGTCCTTGACCGAGAACACCACGCTCGTCTTGTCGCGGCCGGTCTTCCCCGCCCAGGCCCGCCCCAGGACGATAAAGCGCGTGGCGTTGGCGCGGGCGTCCTGGATGTTGCGGGCGAGGATGTTGAGGCCGTGAGCCTCGGCGGCGAGTACGCTGCCAACAGCGGCGAGGCCCGGCTCCTCGGAGGCTCGTCGCGCCGCCTCGGCAGTGGACTCGACCTCCTCTGTTACGGCGTTGGGAAGTTCCCGGCGCAGCCAGGTTCCGGCCTGCGCCAGAGCCATGGGGTGCGAGATCACCGTAGCAACCTCGTCCAGCTCTTGCGCACCGGAGAGCAGGTTTTGCGAGATCGGCAGGTAGACTTCGCCGCAGATCTTGAGCGGGCTGTTCATCAGCTCGTCCAGGGTGTGCGTGACGGCACCCTCCATCGAGTTCTCGACCGGCACTACGCCGTGCTCGGCCTCCCCGCGCTCGACCCTGGCGAAGACCTCGGAGACCGTCGCCTGGGGCTCCAGCTCTACGCTCGTCCCGAACGACCGGCGGGCCGCCTCATGGGTAAACGTGGCCTCCGGCCCGAGGTACGCGACCTTCAGCCGGGCTTCGAGCGAGATAGAGGAGGATATGATCTCCCGGAATACCGCCTCCAGGCCGTGGCGCGGGAAGTCGCCAGCGCTTAGGGACTTCACCCGGTCCAGGACCATCCGCTCGCGGGCGGGCGCGTAAGTGTCGAGGCCCTTCGCCTGCTTTATCTCGCCGATTCTGCGGGCCAGCCGCGCCCGGCGGTCGAGCAGATGAACGATCTCCTGGTCGACTTCGTCTATTCCAACCCGAATATCGTTCATCTCGTCAGGATGTCCGGGACTTTTCTCAGCGAACATGAAGACTCACCTCATCGGTTGACCCTGCGCGGGATCGGCTCGGCAAAAACATCTTCGGTACGGCCTCCTGTGTCGGTAAGAGTGTGGTGGATCAGAGGTGGAGGGACGCGGATGCACCTGGAACGCGGCTACGCCCCTCCCGGATAAATCGCCGGAGGTTCACTAGGCCGCAGCAGTTGATTGGCAGATCAGAACGCCGCATATCGCGTCCAAAGTACCAGAGACCAGCGGCTCCTGTCAAAGCGTCAAGAATTAGAACAAAAGCAGTAACAGCACGACGACCACCGCAGCGAGCCCGAAGCGGTAGTAGGCGAAGGCGCGGAGGCTGTGGTTTGCGATGTAGCGGATGAAGAACCGGATCGCCAGGTATCCCACGACCGCCGAGGAGATGAACCCGACCACGAAGAGCAGCGTATCGAAGAGGCTCATGCCCTCGGCGATGACCTCCCCGAGCTTCAGCCCCCCCGCGCCCGCGATGATCGGCGCGCTCATGAGGAACGAGAATCGGGCGGTTTCCTCGCGGCGCAGGCCCAGAAAAAGCCCCAGCGTCATGGTCGCTCCCGAGCGCGAGACACCCGGCACAAGCGCCGCGGCCTGCGCGAACCCTATACCGACCGCCTCCCGGAACGTCAGCTTGGACGCCTCCCGGCTGCGAGTTCCAACCGCCTCACCGACGATAAACAACACGCCCACGAGCACGAGGTTGAATACGACCACCCAAGGAGAGCGGACGGTATTCTCGAAGAAGTCTTCGAAGAGGAAGCCGACTAAGGCCGCCGGAACCGTCGAGGCGATCACCAGGTAGGCCATGCGCTGGTCGCGATCCGCCATGTCCCAATGCCGGAAGGAACGCAGGAAAGCCAGGCCCATGTTGAGGAGGTCCCGCCAGAAGAACGAGACCACGGCGACCAGCGTACCCAGGTGCAGCGCCACGTCGAACGAGAGGCCGAAACGGTCCTGGTCCAGTCCCAAGAAGTACTGCCCGAGCAGGAGGTGTCCGGAGCTGGAGACCGGCAAGAACTCCGTAAGCCCCTGCACGATGCCCAAGATTATCGCCTGTAGAAGCTCCAGCACACCGGCCGCCCTTTATACTCGTCGCTCAGGTTCGGCGCGTACTATGACAGATCAGGGCCGAGGGTTCACCCGAAAGGGCTATCCGCGGCCCAGGCGCGTCAGGACGCTGGAGTCCTTGAGCGTGATGCGTCCGGCTTCGATCTCGATGACGTCGCGGGTACGCAACTCGTTTAGAACCTTCGTGACGGACTCCCGCGTAGAGGCTACCATCGCGGCAAGGTCCTGATGAGTGAGGCGGAGGTTTATCGTGATCTCCCCGCCCCCGTTGCGCTCACCGAATTTCTGCGCGAGCAGCGGCAACAGGTTCGCGAGCCGCACCTCGGTCTCGCGGGGCAGCAGGCACTTGACCAGCTCCTCGTACTGCACCAGCCGCAGTTCCAGCAGCGTCATCAGCTTGAAGGCGACGCGAGGCTCCTGGCGAACCGCGCGTTCTACGAAGACCTTCGGGACTTTCGTGACCTTGCAGCGGGTAACGGCCTCCGCGTAGGCGCGCTGCTTGGTCTCGCCCGCGAATGCCAGGTGCCCGAAGATGTCCCACGGCTTGAGCAGGCGAAGGGTCGCCTCCTTGCTCCCGGAATACGGCCGGAAAAGCTTGAGTACGCCGGAGACCAGAACGTAGAGGGCGTCACCGTACTCACCTTCCCGGTAAACGGCGTCGCCGGGTTCGTAGATCCTATCCGCCGTGGCTATCCCAAGTTCGTCCAGGAGATCGAGCAAGTCCCGGCATTCCTGCTCCTGGAGCTTGGTGTACTCGGGGGAGGTAGGATCTATGTCCACATCAAACCGCCCCGATTTCACCGATATGTAACAACACGTTGTTTCTTTGACCCCTCATTGTGGAAATCTGCTACAGGTTGCTACATTGTACATCACCGGCGCCGCCGTACGCCCGAACGAGAACGGCGGGTCAGGATTGCGCTAGAATTGGAGTGGACAGAGTCCCTACGAAAGGAGAAGCCGTGCGGCGGGAAAGTTTTGCGTTTGGACTCCTGGTCTTTGTGCTGATCACGCTTTTCGCGATCACGTTCTTCGTCCTCGGCCGCGGCGAGTATGAGCCCGGCGGAGCGGAAGCGAGCGCTGATTTGGTCGTCTCCTACTTTATCGGCTGATTACCGTCTGACCTGCGCGGACTACGGGCTACCCGAAGCGCGTTGTACGGTTACCTCGTAAGAAGTCATTTTCGGATGGCCCCGCAGTAGTTCGCCCGCGCCACCACGTCCGTGGGCCTTTTTGAACTCCTCGCTGCTGACCCAGGAATCGAACGCCTCGCGGTCACGCCAGCGAGTGATCACGAGCACTTCGCACGCATCCTCGGATTTCATCACTTCCATGGAGACGAAGCCCGGAAAGTCTTGAACGTGTCCCCCGCTCCCGGAGAACCGCTCGACGATCTCGTCCGCCGCGCCATCCTTGACGGGCAGGCTGTTCATTATGGCGATCAAAGGCTCTCCTCACTCACCGGGCCACGACTATCCCGCCCCCGCCGACGCGCTTCGCCATCTTGAGAGCCCGAAGCATCTCGACGATGAGAGCCTCCGCCTCTTTTCCGTGAACCGGGTATTCCGCGATTCCGACATCCACCTGGAAATCGTCTTTTCCCCTACCCCTAAGCTTCTCCAGCACGCGCTCCGCCATCTCGTAGGCGCTCTCGCTGCCCTGATCGGGCAACAGGACGCACACTTCGTCGTCCCCGAAACGGGCGCACTCAGCATGCTCGCCCGCCGCATCCCGCACAGCCGCCGCGAGCCGGCGCAACACCTTTCGGGCTCGCTTCACCTCACCGGAGGCTACGGTCTCCGAAAATCCGGCCACGTCGAAGACGGCCAGGGAGAACCGTTCTTGAGCCTCGATGGCGTTCGGTAGCAATAAGCGGCTTAAGGCGTCTTGATCCGGCAGTCCGGTGACGAGGTCGGTCGCCGCCGCCCGCCCCAGTGCCTCCTCCATCTCCTGGCGCGCCACGGAGTCGTAGGCTTCGAGAGCCGCTTCGGTCACCCAATCGGAGGCCTGAAGTAGCTTCACGAAAAAGTCGGCGACTTCTCCGCCGTCGCGCGAGGACAGATCCACACGTCCTTCCACAGCCTGCCACAGCGCCCGGCGCAGGGCGGAGAAGTCCTCGATAACGCCCGCGGAATCCCGCCCCAAGACATGCTGGTCGCGGGCTATCTCACCGACCAGCGCTCGGGTACCGCCTCCTCTGCTGAACGTCTCTACTGAATCCGGACTCATGAGGAACTCGGCGAAGGCGTCCACCACCCGGCCCATGCCGGCCTCCAGGCGCGAGAATGCCTCATCATCCGAGACACCGCCACGACTTCCGCGCCAGGCCGCGACGATCTCGCCCCGACACTCCCGGACCGCCTCCGGTATCTCGTGTTTCCTTTCCATTGCCCCAGTATACCCTCGGTCAGAAGCTTCCGGCTTGAAACTTTTTCGTAGCTATCTGCGTATAAATCGTCGTAGGCTTAAATATCGGGAGGAGCGAGTGAAATCAGCGCAAAGATATCGTTTAGATAATCCGATACGAAGGTAATATCAAGACTAGTTTCTGAAATTGGTTTTAGACACGGTTTTTAACCGGAAGAGCGGTTTGGAGGACGAGATGGCGGTGAGTTCGGAGAAGAAGCTGAGTAGCGTCAGGGCCGAGCGGGAGAGCGAGACCCCCGAGTTGCTCGCCAAGTATCTCTCACACATTGGACAGGGCAATCTGCTGACGCATGGCGAGGAGATAGATCTTTCCATGCGGGCGAAGGACGGCGACAAGCGGGCGCGGCAGCGTTTGATCGAGAAAAACCTCCGTCTCGTCGTGAGCGTGGCGAAGAAGTACCGGGGCTACGGTCTGCCCTTCGAGGATCTCATACAAGAAGGCAACATCGGGCTGATGAAGGCCGTGGAGAAGTTCGATCCGGACCGCGGATTCAGGTTCTCGACGTATGCGACGTGGTGGATCCGTCAGGCCGTGCAGCGGGCGGTCGCTGACAAGGGCCGTACCATTCGGGTACCGGTCCACATGACCGAGAAGATCCGGAAGGTCTCCCGCGCCTACAACGAGCTCTCCGCCGAGTTCGAGCGCGAGCCTTCGGAAGAGGAAGTCGCCCGCCGTCTGGAGTGGGACGTCGAGGAAGTCCGCCTCACCATGAGCGCGATGCCCGACGCCACCAGCCTTGACCAGCCGATCTCCTCCGACGACACGGCCAGCCATCTCGGAGACTTCATTGAGGATGAGCGTGTCTCAGACACCCCCGACACGGTACTGCGCGAGATGGAGACCGTACAGCTCAAGGAGGCCATTGATCACCTGCCCGAAAGGGCGCGGTACGTGCTCGTTCGGCGCTACGGCCTAGACGACCGGGAGCCGGCCACGCTCGCCGAACTGGGCGAGGAGCTAGAGATCTCGCGCGAGCGGGTACGCCAGCTCCAGCGAGAGGCGGAGCGTATCCTCAAAGGCGGCGAGTACGGAAGAATCCTGCGCGACGCCGTAGCGTAGAAATACAGCAACTAGCCTCTCCAGAAGGGACCGAAACATTCCGTTTCGGTCCCTCTTTCCTTGCTCCATCTGCTAATCTCTAGTCGCCTTGAAGACGACGACCAGCACCGGACTCTGGACTACGGCTATTGCCTTCGTGCTGTTCTCGGCTATCGCCGGGGCCGGGTGGACGTACCGGCTGGATCTCGCCCTGGTCCAGATGGCCCAACGTTATGCGACCGACTGGCTCGACAGTCTGGGCGGCTTCTTCTCGACGTCCGGCGGGTGGGAACTGACGGGCTTCGCGCTGCTGTTCGTGGTGGGTGCGATGTGGCTTCGCGGTCGGCGCCGGCTGGCAATAAAACTGTTCGCGATCTTCCTGGCTACGGGTCTCTTGGAATACCTGCTGAAGATGTTCTTGCCAGTCCCCCCCATCCCCGACAGCCTGGGAAGAACCGAAGACTTCGCGCCACTTCTGGCCGTCGAGTATCCTTATCCCTATCCTAGCGGGCATCTACTCCGCACGACCATTATCCTCGGCGCGCTGTACCTGTGGACTGGCAGCAGGGCAATCGCCCTGGTCTCTATCCTCTACATCGCCGGGATGGGATACAGCAGATTCTACCTAGGAGTCCACTGGCCCTCGGACGTCATTGGTGGCGTACTTCTCGGTATGGCGGCCCTCGCCTGGACGTTCCGGGGCGGAAAGAACGAGGCCTGAGATGCGCGTAACCGTCGTCGGCACCGGCACGGCTGCGCCGCGTCTCGAACGCCGCCAGAGCTGCGTCGTGGTCGAGGCCGGCGAGGAGATGCTGGTCTTTGACCTCGGCTCCGGCGCGGTGCGCGGGCTAGTTCGTGCCGGCCTAGACCCATTCTCAGCGGACCGCATCTTCTTCACCCACTTCCACCCCGACCATACGGTGGATGTAGTCCCACTCCTCTTCGCCATGAAGTACGGGACGGACGAGTCTCGCACCCGCCCGCTTCACATTACCGGACCACAACCGTTTCTAGACTTCTGGCGCTCCATAACGGACGTGTGGGGAGAGTGGATGGTCGGCTACTACCCGACCGAAGTTTCGGAGCTGCCGCACGACTGCCCGGCGCCTCTTGAACTTCCCGGATGCCGCGTCACTTGGGCGCCGGCGGAGCACCGCCCGGAGAGTATCTCCTACAGGCTGGACTCCGAGAACGGCGCCTTCGTCTATACGGGAGACACGGAGTATGCGGAGTCGGTGGTGGATCTGGCGCGTGGCGCTCACACGCTCCTGATCGAGTGCTCCTTCCCGGATGAGAACCCTGTCCCTGGACATCTCACGCCCTCCGGTGTCGCCCGGATCGCCTCGGAGGCGAGCGTAGAACGGGTCGTGCTTACTCACATCTATCCGGCGGCGGAAGAGTTGGATCTTGTAGCAGAGGTTAGCCAAGGATACGACGGAGAGGTGACACTAGCCGGGGACGGCCTACGGTTCGAGGTCTAGGAGGGGTTGGCGCGCGCACACTCGGCGCAGCGGCCGTGCAGCGTGATCTCGTGCCAGTCCGTTACGAAGCCTGTCTCGCGCTCGACCTGCAGCCTGAGATACTCCATTAGCTCCTCGTTGAACTCCATGACCACCCCGCACTCGCGGCAGTGGGCATGGTGGTGCATCCTCTCCGTAGAAAGCTCGTAGCGCGAGTAACCCTCGCCGAAATCCTCCTTGCGAACGATGCCAAGCTCGTGCAAGAGATCCAGCGTCCTATAAACCGTCGAGAGACCCAGCTCCGGGTGCTCGCCCTTTACCCGATCGTAGATCTCCTCCGCCGATAGATGCCGCTCACCCTCCAGCTCGCGCACGATCACCCGCCGCTGATTCGTCAGTCTATAGCCTTGGCTCCTGAGAATCTGCTCGAACTCCATCACACCCCTAGTCTATCCTTCCCACCCAACAGGATCAAGAATTACTCCTGACTTGCGAGTGAGGTAAACCGGTGCAGGTGTACGCAAAATCCAGATCCGGTATAAAGGTCCGAATTAGTCTGATTGGGAGGGTGGACAGGGTATGCGTATACGGGTGGTCTCTCTTTGTTTTATGCTCGTGATAGTCGTGGCCGGATGCTCGGAGGAGCAAGGTTCCGAGAAAGAGCAGTCTAACGGGGCGGAGAAGACTCGATCAGAGGAGACCACCCAGGCGCCAGCGAAGGGCTCCATCTCCGCCAACGAAGAGGCGACGATGGAGGAGACCACGGCTGCCGAGGGGACGACCGGCGGGCTCGAAGCTGCGGCCCAAGATGAGGGAAAAATCAGCTACCAGTAACCAGCAGCCGTTAGCCCTTCGGCCCGGCGCGGAAGGTACGCTTTCTGCCGCCGGGCCACCAGTTCCAGTCCCCCAGGATACGCATCGTCGCCGGGACGAGCAGCACGCGGATGATCGTGGCGTCCACGAAGACGGCCACCGCGAGCCCGAGACCCACGGCCTTTGTAATGATGATGCCTGTAAAGGCGAAAGCGCCGGTAACGACGATGATGATCGCCGCCGCAGAGGTGATGATCCCGGCGGTCGCCATCAGGCCCTTCGACACGCTCGCGGTGTTCGAGTCGCCGTTCTCGTAGGCTTCCCGTATCCTCGACAAGAGAAAGACCTCGTAGTCCATCGAGACACCGAAGATCGTGCAGAACATCAGGATCGGGAGTGTCGCGTCGACGAATCCGAGCGGGGTGAAGTTGAGCAGGCCCGAGAGGTTCCCGTCCTGGAAGACGAAGACCATCGCCCCGAAGCTCGCCGTGAGGCTGAGGATGTTCACGATGACAGCCTTTAGCGGGATGAACACCGAGCGGAACGTCAGGAACAGGATCAGGTACGTAACACCGAGGACGAACGCCGCCGCGAGCGGCACCTTGCCATAAACACTGGAGATGAAATCTCTCTGCCCCGCCGAGAGCCCGCCGACCAGGAATTCCGTACCACCCGGAGGGTCAACCGCCCGCACCTCGGTCACGGCGGCGCGGGCATCCTCGGTGTACGGGTTCCGCGTGGTGACGGCCCGGAGCAGGGTTCTGTCCCCCGCCACGTAGGCATCGAGGGCGTCCCGGATCTCTTTTCTATCCCGCACCTCGGGGAGCGCCAGGAAGTTCGCGACCCCCTCCGGCGTTACTTTGCCGTCAGGCGATATGCCGTCGGGCAGATTCGGGGTGCGCCGATCCACCTCATCGGCGACACGCTTCTCTACCTCGGTCCTGATCCGACCTTCGGCGTTCCTGACTTCCTGCTCCACTCGCGGCTCGACCTGCGCACGTATCTGATCCTCGGCGCCCGGCGGAACACCGCCGGAGGCGGCCCGCAAGTCCGAGACCTGTTGCGCCACCAACTCGTCAGTCTTCTGGCGGGTCTGCTTCTCTATCTGCCGCTCGACGAGCCCATCCACCCTCCCCACCGCCTCCGCCTCGCCACTCCTGCGCGCCTCCGACAAGCGCTTCGCATAGTCCTTAGCCCCCGCCTCCCCCACCGTGTAGATGCTCTCGACGCGGGAGACTTCGCCTGTGGCCTTCACTCGCTCTCCGAGTTCTTTAGCGTCCGCGAGGCCCTCGCTGCTCAGAGGGTCTCCTTCGGGCATCGCTATAATCTCCATCGGGGTGAGGCTGGCGTAGTCAAAGTCTTTCTTTAGCACGTCGTCGCCGGCGCGGGACTCGTACTTCATCGGCAGCACGCTGGCTTCGGGGATACCGATCTTCATGTGGCCGACCGGGTAGAGCAAAGCCCCCAGGATGGCTCCGACCAGCAGGATCACGGCAAATGGATGCCGCATCACGATCTCCGCGCTGCGGCCCCAGAAATTCGCTGCCGGCGCGGTGCTGCTGCTGTGGCGCCGCGACGGCGAGCCGCAGCGCGACTGGTTCGGCGCGAGCGTGGCGCTGGCGTGGCTCGCGTTCTCGCTGTTCAACCTCGCCACGTACGTGGGCGACGCGCGGGACCAGTACCTCGAGCTGGTCGGCCTGGGTCCGGAGCCGCAGCACGACTGGCACTACCTGCTCGACGCGCTGGGCCTGCTCCCCGCGGATCACGCGCTGGCCTTCGCGATCCGCGTC
>CALMWA010000013.1 GCA_937873125.1 uncultured Actinomycetes bacterium
GTCTTCCTGTACCTCGAACTTTAAATCTTCTTTTCTAATTTCCGCCATGCTGGCCTCCGGTTGCCCCCTTGTCGTACAGCATTCCCAGAATCCCGGGTACCGTCCGCTTCCATTCCTTACGTGTTTTGAGCTTCGCGGAATACATCGACAGCCCCGCGGCTACGCACCAGGCGGCGTCGTTGATCTCGTCGGGCAATCCCGCAATCCCGACGGGAAGGCCGTTTCGGGCCTGACAGTTCAATCGTTCTTCGGCGACATCGCACATCCCCTGCAGCAGCGCTCCGCCACCCGTCAAAACAACGCCTTCGAGAAGCGCCTGCTCCATTCCGACCTTGGCGATCTCGCCGCGCACATCGGCTTCCAAGAGCTCCTCCAGCCTCGCCTCCAGCGCCTGATCCCCGGGCCCGTCCAGCCCGCGTCCGAGGCCCTCGGACTGCGCCCACCTCGCCCGCGCGGCCTGGTCGTCGATCTGCCGCGGCATCGGCACGAACAGGGACGGCACCCCGTGGGCGAGCAGCTCGTGGAACGCGTTGTAGCCGGCGGCGGCGACCGCGAGGTCGAACGCCCGGTGGAAGCGGCTCATCGGGTAGGTCCCGCGCAGGAGGACGACGTCGTCGGGGACGCGCAGCTCCGGCGAGAGGCTCGACTCGAGCGCCGCGACCTGGATCTCGGGGTGGCGTGCGAGCAGCTCGAGGCAGCGGGCCACCGCGCCGGCCAGCTCGGGGCCCTGGCCCAGCGCGATCAGCGCATGGGGCCGGTCCGGGTCGAGGCCCAGCTCCTCCGCGGCCGCCTCGCGGGAGTTGAGCTCGCCGGGGTCCAGGAAGACGATCGGCTCGACCCGCTCGGCCTCGTCCCTGCGCTCGACCGTCGGCCCGCGATCCTCGGACTCCGCGTACTCCCCGGGCTCGAGGACCTCGTCGAACTCCCCCGACCAATAGATGGCCTCGGTACCCGTTCCCGCCCGCCACATCGGCCGCCTGCACCAGACGGTCCTCATCGAGCCGCCGCGGCGAGCCCGCAGGAGGGCGACTAGCCCGTCGTAGGGGTGAGCGCCGTCGAAGACGAGGAGGCGCGGATCGAGCTCGTCGACGAGCAGCTCCAGGCGGGCGCGCAGGCGGCGATCCCACCGGCGCGGGGACTCCGCCGCGGCCGCGCCGTGCGACGGGAAGTACTCGACGTGGAAGCCCATCCGGTCGACCACCGGAGCCGCCGCCGAGAGGGTCAGGAAGACGGGCTCCACACCGTCCCCGAACCGCCTGGCGATCGCCATCCCGCGGGTGAGGTGCCCGAGGCCCGTCCCGTTCGAGGTGACGAAGAGGACCCGGCTCATCAAATCACTGGCTCGCGCTTCGCACCCAGCATCGAATGACGCTGCTCCGCGCTCACCGAAACGCCTCGTTGGCCGCGGCGAGGCCCGTCTGCTCGGCGCCGACCTGATCGCCCTCGAACTCGTAGATCTCCCGCAGGAGAGGGGCGCAGACCAGCCGGTCTCCCTCGATCCGCTCGAGAGCCGCCTCGTACTCGCGGCGAACCTGCTCGCGGGTGCGCTCGGGCAGGCCGCGCTCCCACCGCCCCACGTTGGCCCGCTCGGGGCTGACCTTGCGCTTGAAGAGCGTGTCGGCCGTCTTCTGCTTCTCGACCCCCAGGAAGCGGCGCAGCAGGCGGTAGCCGCGCCGGTTCGGCGGCCGTTGGACCAGCCAGTCGAGGCTGAGCGTCAGGACGCGCTCCTCGGGCAGGCCGGCGAGCGCCCCCTCGATCCGGCGCACCCGGCCCTCCCACCACCGCACACCCTGCACGCGGGTCCGCGGGTACAGGAGCCCGCGGCCCTGCCGCACGCGGGAGGCCGAGGCGTCGCGTCCGTCGCGGACGACGTGGATGAACTTCGCCTCCGGGAAGACGCGCGCGAGGGTCGGAGCCGCGACCGTTGTCGCACAGCTCATCTCGACGAGCCCCGGCTTGCCGGCCGCCTCGGCGAGCGGGCCCAGGAGGTCGAGGAAGAGCTCGCGGCAGGCGGACTCGGGCTCGGAGTCAAAGCGCCGGTCGAAGCGGGCGACCGCAGCGTCGAAGGCGTCCTGCGCGACGAACTTGTGCAGTCCGCGCGGCTCGCGGCCGAGCGCGACCCAGGGCAGGATGTCCGGCGGCCGGCCGCCGCTGCGGTAGCGGCGCCACCAGAAGCCGCGCAGGCGCCGCAGGAACTCGTCCTTGGTGACCCGGCCGGCCAGCAGGTCGGGGAAGCCGCCGCGGTCCGCGTGGAAGCGGACCTCGATCGGCACGTTCTCGAACTCGGCGTGGCGGCCGATCAGCTTCGCGACCAGATGGGTGCCGCTGCGGCCGGTCCCGCCCACGAAGACCAGGCGCGCCGGATCAGCCAAGTCGCTCATACACACCTCGCAGGAGCGGCGCGGACAGATAGCCCTCAGACGAGATCCGCTCGAGGGCGTGCTCGTACGCGGATTGGACCTCGCGCTGCTCCGGGTCGGAGAGACCCTCCCGCCAGCGGTCCCGGTGGGCGTTCTCCGGCGTCATCTCGGAGTCGAAGAACTCGCGCATCGCGGGCTCGTCGGAGAGCTCGAGGAACTCGAGCAGGCGTCCGTACGTCCCCTCGCGATCCCCGCCGACGAGCTCGTCCAGGCTGATCGTCAGCAGCCGGTCGGCGGGCACGGCGCGGGCGCCCGCCTCCGCCTCTGCGAGCCGGCCCATCCACCAGTCGACGCCCTGGCGGGCGTCGCGAGGGTGCTCGCGCTTCTGGCGCTTGGAGACCTTCGACGACCCCGCGTCGCGGCCGTCGCGGACCGTGTGGACGATGCGCGCCTGCGGGACGACGCGGACGAGCGTGGGGGCCTGGGCGACCGTGAAGCAGCTCATCTCGGCCAGGCCCGGCTTCCCCGCCTCGTCGGCCTCGGGCATCAGGAGCTCGCAGAAGAGGTCCCGGCAGGCGGAGACCGGATCGTCCTCGTAGGCGGCGTCGAACTCCAGCACCGCCGCATCGAACCGCTCGCGCGGGATCACCTTGTGCAGTCCGCGCGTCTGGCGGCCCATCGGCAGCGTCGGCAGGATCGCCGCGAACGGCTCGCCCGCGCGTATCCGGTACCACCAGAAGCGCCGGAGCTTGCGCAGGAACTGCTCCTTCGTCACCCGGCCCTCGAGGAGGTCCGGAAAGCCCTGCGGGTTGACGTGGAAGCGGCACTCGATCGGGATCGAGTGGAAGCGCGAGTGCCGGTCGAGCAGCTCGGCGACCACGTGAGTGCCGCTGCGCCCGGTCCCGCCGACGAAGGTCAGTGGCCGGTCGCTCATCGATCCTCGATGTACCAGTCGACGTAGCCGCCGCAGGCCTGGCGGAGCGAGACCGCCTGCGCCGCGACCGGCCCGGGTGGGTCCTTCACATCGCCCTCGATCTGCACCGCCGCGAGGTCGCCGAGCCATGCGCGGCGCTCGGCACCGACGAGGCGGCTGAGCGCGGGCGCCTCCTCCGCCGTCACCTCGAACTCGACCGTCCCGCCCTCGGCCTCGATCTCGCCCACGGGCCAGAAGGGCCCCTTCCCCGGCGCGTTCGCGTAGAACCCGTCGAGGGCCGCGGGCAGCTCGGTGTCGAGGTTGCCGGCGCGGAACCGGAGCGGCACCTCGCTCGAGTACTGAAGGGAGATCTGCCAGGTCCCCTCCGGCAGGAGCAGCCGGTGGTGGGCCTCCTCCCCGGCCTTCAGGGCACCAGTGGGCTTCCACGGATCCCCGTCGGCGAGCACGGGATCCGTCGGCCAGACCCCGGCGATGCCGGTCTCCGTCGCGGGCGGCTTACCGCAGGCGAGCACCGCGCCCGGCGCCGGATCCTCGTCGAGGATCTCCCGCTCGGACGCCTTGTCGTTGCGCTTCCACAGCACGAAGTTGTCGGTGCTCGCCACGCGCTTCCAGTTCTCGGGTGGCGAGCTGCCGTAGGACCCGCCGGTCGTGACGGCGTAGCCGAAGCGGTCCAGGACGTCCGTCGAGAGGGAGTCGAAGTCGACGGCCTCGCTCTGGCCCCACGCCTTGTCCGCGCGCGGCTTGAGGGGGTTGGGGATGTACCCGCCCGGGCTCTGGACCCGCTCCGCTCCGCGGAGGCGGTAGGGGGCGAAGCGGTCGAGGCTGAGGTACGCGACCTCCTTGCCGGCGACCTCGTCGCGAAGCTCGGCGAGCTCCTCGGTGTGCGCCGGCGTCCCCACCGGCGTCGCGCGCAGGGCGAGGAGCGTCGAGAGGACCGCGAGGCCGGCGAAGACGCCGCCGAGCGCGATGCGCCACGCGGCGCCGCCCCGCGCCTCGCCGTCGAGGAGACCGCGGACGATGAAGAGCATCACCAGGGGCGAGGCGACGATCAGCGCCTTCGACTCGACGTGGATGCCCGACGTCGCGCGCGCGACCAGGAAGATCGCGAGCGCGGCGGCCACGAGGGCCGGCACGGCCAGCTGGCGCCGGCGCAGCCACCACACGGCCGCGACGACGGCGCAGACGAGGCTGAAGAGGATGGCGAGGACCGCGCTGTCCACTGCGGACGTCGCGACGCGGAAGTCGCCGCGCGGCCAGACGCCCAGGACCTCCCATGGCGGCAGCCGCCCGGAGAGCCGTCCCTCGGACTCCTGCACCTCGCGGATGCGGTCGGCGAAGCGGGAGATGGTCCCGGCCTCGACGACGGCGAGGACGACGAGGACGACCGCGCCGATCGCGAGGAGCGGCCAGGCACGCCGCAGGCCGGAACCGAGCGCACGGAAGGAGAACGGCAGGCGGCCCACGGCCAGCTCCACGACGAGCCAGATGGCGCCGCCCAGGACGAACCACGCGAGCCCCGGCACCGAGAACGTGAGGACCGAGGCGATAGCGAGCAGGACGATGCCCGCGACGAGGGCGCGATCCGGATGATCGCCCTCCCCCTCCGGGCCCTCACGCGAGAGGAGCGCGAGCGAGATCGCGAAGGCGACGACGAAGAGCGCGAGCGCCGTCTCCTTGAACGAGCTCTGGGCGAAGAAGGACGTGGCGAGGAACGGCATGCCGACGAGGACGGCGGCCACCCCGCGGCGAACCGGCGGCAGGCGATCGAGCAGCGCGAGGGCCGCGAGCGAGGTGAGCACCGCGATCGCGATCAGCAGGCCGTTGAAGACCTCCTCGACGCTGATCCCCGTTGCCTCGGCGATCGTCGCGACCAGCGCGTGTGGGCCGACCGGATAGCCCCAGCCGATCCCCTTCGGCTTCTCGCCGATCTCGTTCTGCAGCCAATCCGCCCAGTAAAGGTGGACGGCGTGGTCGTTCGAGTAGATGCCCTCGCCGAGGACCCCGGTGCGGGCGTTGAGCGCGAACGGCACCACCGAGAGAGCGATCACGGCAACCGCGGCGACCAACCCCACCTGCCAGCCGGCGAGGGGCGCGCGGCGCTGCGTGGCGACGGCACCCGCGCCGATCAGGAGAGCGGCCGTGAGGAGGACGGCGACGATCGCGCCGCCCGGGAGGGAGATCGCGATGTGGCAGAAGACGACGAGGAGCGCAAGGCCGACGGCGCCCTCGAGCCAGGACCAGCTCGTGCGCCCGCAGAGCACGAACAGCGCCCGCCCCGCGAGGAGCGAGGCGGCACAGATCAGCAGGGTTGCGACGAGGATCCCAAGCACGAAGGCGTCAGGGTACGGGCGGAGGCCCTCAGTCCTCGCGCTCGGCGACGCCGGTCGGGCGGTCCTCGGCAGCCAGCTCGCGCGGGCCGCAACCCTGGGGATCGGGCGCGCCGTCCAGCGCGAAGACGGTCACCGGGCCGTCCCGGGAGATGGCCTCCGCCGCCGGGTCGTTGCGGAGCCACTCGCGCTCGCGGGAGGTCTCGTCGTCCTCGGGGAACCGGCGGTCGTAGGTCGTGACGACGTAGTCGTAATCCCCGCCGGCCACGGCCTCGCGCCAGCTCTCGCAGGTCTCGAGTGGGAGCCAGGCACCGCGGGGGCCCGGCTCCCCCACCCACTGGACCTCGTTCGACAGGTCCTCGCCGTAGAAGCCGTATTGGAAGAAGACGCCGCCCCGGCCGGCCGTCGCGATCCTCGCGTCCGAGACCTCGTTCGCCCAGGCGATCGCCCGGTCGAGGCGGAGCCCGTCGAGGACGTCCGCGTACCGCCGCTCGAGGTAGCGGTCCTGCTCCAGGTAACCCGCCGCGACGACGGTGACGGCGAGGACCGCGCCGGCGGCGGCGAGGAGCGGGCGCGGGAGCGCCGGCCTGCGGGCGAGCCACCAGGCGATGCCGCCGAGCGCCAGGACGCCGATGGCCGAGGCGGCGGCCCAGGCCTCCTGGCCGAAGTCCCAGACGCCGAGCCGCGCTGTCTGGATCGCGAGGACGACGAGGAGGAGCACGACCACCGCGAGACTCCCCCACCAACGCCGACTGCGGGCCAAGAATGCGAACATGGTAAGAGCGATCCACGGGAAAAGCGGCAAAGAGGTCACCGTGCCGTTGGCAACGAGTTCCCCCGCCGTAATGTTCGGGTTGCCCGAGCCGCCACCGAGTTGAGCGGGCCACTGAAATATGAGAGCCAGGACAAGGCCCACGACCGAAACGATGAAGAGCAAGACGCAAACTGAGAAAAGCCTTTGTGTTGTCGGCCTCACCGTGTCACCTCACCTAGTAGCGGGCCAGCTCCATCATCGCGGCCTCTATCTTCTCCGCCGAAGGCACGAAGTAGTCCATCATCGGCCGGGAGAACGCCGCCGCCGGCACGTCCGGCGCTCCGAGGCGCGACACCGGCGCGTCCAGCCACTCGAAAGCCTCAGCCGCCACGACGGCCGCTATCTCCCCGGAGACGGAACCCGTCAAGTTGGCCTCCGAGATCACCAAGAACTTCCCGGTCTTCTTCACCGAATCCAGGATGGTCTCTTTGTCCAGCGGATAGAGCGTCCGGGGCTCGACGACCTCGACCTCTATGCCGTGCTCCCCGGAGAGCTTCTCCACGACTTCGAGCGCCGTGTAGAGCATAAGTCCGTAGGCGACGACAGTAATGTCCGTCCCCTCGCGGTGGACACGGGCTTTACCTATGGGAACCTCGTGGCCGTTGTCGGGGACGTCTTCTTTTATTAGGCGGTAGGTGCGTTTGTGTTCGAGGAACAGGACCGGGTTCGGGTCGCGGATGGCGCTCTTCAACATAGCCTTCGCGTCGGCCGGGAAGGTCGGAGCGACGACCTTTAGGCCAGGGGTGTTACAGAACCACGCTTCGATACTCTGGGAATGGTAGAGGCCGCCGCCGTGGACCGCGCCGTAGGGGGCGCGGATGGTGATGGGGCAGGTCCAGGCGCCGTTCGAGCGGTAGTAGAAACGGGCGGCCTCGTTGACGATCTGGTCGAACGCCGGCGTTATGAAGTCCCCGAACTGTATCTCCGCCACGGGCCGCATCCCGTTCACGGAGAGCCCGATGGCGGAGCCGATGATCAGACTCTCCGCGAGCGGCGTGTCCATCACCCGCGCCGGCCCGAACTCGTCCTGCAAGCCCTGCGTCACCCGGAAGACGCCGCCGGCCCGGCCCACGTCCTCGCCGAGTACCATCACCGAATCGTCGGAGCGCATCTCCTCGGCTAGTCCTTCGTGAATAGCCTGGAGCAGGTTCTTCGTAGCCACGGTCAAACCTCCGCGTAGACGCCGGTGAGTACGTCTTCGGGATCGGCGAAGGGGGCGTTGTCGGCGTACTCGCTCGCCTCGGCGACCTCGGCCTTTATCTCGGCGTCCATCGCCTCTTTCTGCTCTTCGTCGAGGAGGCCGTTCTCCGCCAGGTACTTCTCGAAGCGGAGTATGGGATCTTTGAGACGCCACTCCTCGATCTCCTCACGCTCCCGGTAGCGCCGGTCGTCGTCGTCGGAGGAGTGAGCCGTGATGCGGTAGGTCTTGGCCTCGATGAGCGTCGGTCCGTCGCCGCTTCGGGCGCGCTCGAAGGCTTCACGAGCGGCCTCGTAGACGGCGAGCACGTCGTTGCCGTCTATCGCGTGGCCGGGGAAGCCGTAGCCCTCGGCGCGCGCCGCTATGGAGCCCGCGACCTGGGCGGCGGCGGGGGTGGAGATGGAGTAGACGTTGTTCTCGACGAGGAAGACAACCGGCAGGTCGTGGATGCCGGCGAAGTTCATCGCCTCGTGCCAATCACCGCCGCTCGTGGACGCCTCGCCGCCGCAGACGAGCACGACGCCGTCCTCCTTACGCATCTTGAACGCGAGGGCGGTGCCGGTCGCCTGTGGGTACTGCACACCGACAGGGGCCGAGGCGGTGACGATGTTAAGGGCGCGGTCGGAGTAGTGGCCGGGCATCTGGCGTCCGCCGCTGTTGGGGTCTTCCTTCTTGCCCATGAGGCTCAGGAACTGGCCGCGGGGGGTCTGGCCGAGCAGGAGTGTCATGCCGGAGTCGCGGTAGTAGGGGTAGAGGTAGTCGTGGCCGGGACGAAGGTTGTATGCGGCGCCGACCTGGGCGGCCTCCTGGCCCTGGCAGGAGATGACGAACGCGGCCTTACCCTGGCGGTTCAGGATCCAGGACCGCTCGTCCACCCTTCTCGCCCGCAGCATGTGGTAATGCAGCCGTCGCAGGTCGTCCTCGCTCAAACCCAGCGCCTCGTACCGGGAGCGGGTCTCTCGGATAGCCATAGACCTCCTCCTCTACTAAAAGGTCCCCACCGGGGGAGCCGAAATCCGCTCCTCCACACCCTAAATCTTAGCAGACCGCCCCCTCCCGAAGCGCAAAACCGGAAGTGCGATCGCGGGCCGCATTATTCGATTGCAAACTACAGCGAGACCCATAGCGGGCAGGCCCATCCGGGTCTTCCGCGCGAGAGATCTACGTGGTGCCCGCCCCCTGCTCCGCCAGAACACTGGCATCGTAGTGCAGGACACCGATGTCGTAGTGCTTGCGGACCGGCGTCTCGATCAGGTGGTCCGCGAACTTATTTATTTGCTCCTTGTAGAAGCCGCTGGCCTCGCCTTTCTCCCGGTCCTCCTCCGTCTCCCACAGCGTGATCGACATCCCGATCCCCGTGCTGTCCGTCAAGAGGAGAGCACCCTTGAAACCCGGCTGCTCCCTGGCGGCCGGCACAACGGAGTCCCGGTAGATCCGAACCACCTCCTTCGTATCCATCGGCCGTACCCGAAGGTCCACCACCCTGGCGTGCATCGCTCGACTCCTTTCCGCTACCCCAATATTCTGATACTAACGTATCAACTTCTATTATATCGCAAGGTAGCGTACTCAGAGCGGCTTTTCGGGAAGGCTGCCAGAGACGCTAGATCACCGGCGTCTCGCGGTACTCGCCGAAGACCTCCTGAAGGGCCGAGCTGATCTCGCCAACCGTCGCATACGCTCGCACTGCGTCCAGGATCGGGTACATCGTGTTCTCGTCGGTCTTCGCCGCCCGTTTTAGCTCTTCGAGGCAACGCTCTACCTCGTCGTTATCGCGCCGCTGCTTCAAGTCCTTGAGGCGATCCACCTGTCCCTGGGAGACTTCGGGGTCCACACGGTGCAGTTCCATCTCCTGCTCGTCCTGCGGTTCGTAGATGTTGACGTTTACCATGTGGCGTTTCTTCTCTTCCAGCTCGCGCTGGTAACGGGCCGATGCGTCGGCGATCTCACGCATCGGGAAGCCTTGTTCTATAGCCTCGATCATGCCGCCAATCTCGTCTATCTGCCGGAAGTATTCGTAGGCTTGCCGCTCCAACTCGTCCGTCAGCGCCTCGACGAAGTACGAACCGCCGAGCGGGTCCATGGTGTTCGTCACCCCGGTCTCCAGCGCCGCTATCTGCTGCGTCCGAACCGCGATGCGCACCGCCTCCTCCGTCGGCAAGGCGAGCGCCTCGTCGAGCGAGTTGGTGTGCAGGCTCTGCGTTCCGCCGAGAATGGCGGCGAGCGCCTCGAAGGCCGTGCGGGCGACGTTGTTGTACGGCTCTTGGGCGGTGAGGGAGACGCCGGCGGTCTGGGTGTGGAAGCGCATCAGGAGGCTCTTCTCATCCTTCGCGCCGTACTT
>CALMWA010000014.1 GCA_937873125.1 uncultured Actinomycetes bacterium
TGGCGATACGAGTAAGAAGATAGTTAGGCTTTTCGATTTTAATGATATCGCCGGTATAATTTTTTGAAGCTTTACCAAACAACTTGAATCTTAGGATCTGATCTTTTTCTACGATATCGGTAGCCCAGAGGCTGGACAGGTCCGCGCCGGTATCAACTTTGGCGTAGATATTCTTGATACCAAAAGCCGGCAGGTCGACTTTTTCGACCCGGCCGATTATAACTTTATTCGATATTAGCTGTGTCATGCGCGTGTACCTGTTAATAATAGCTTATTGATAAATAAACTGTTGGTATCATCTAATTATAGCATAATTAATATATTTAGTCAATAAAGCGGAGTTTCCCTTATCAGAAGCCAAAAACCTTGCTTTATCACTTAATTATACATGTCAGCTATGGTTTACAAATAATGTATGACGTTTTCCTAATACCCCTGTTAGTTTCTCCCACACATGACCCTCACCCTGGTCGCCATTGGCTTGTACGTTTACCGCCGCCTGCGCCGGCCGGGGCGTCGGGATGACATTGTAGTCGAAAGCGATACACTGAGGGCATGAGGCTCTCCATCATTGTCGCAGCCGCCGAGAACAATGTGATTGGGGATAGCTGCGCGCCCAAGCACAATATTCCGTGGGATATCCCGGCGGATTTGCGACATTTTAGGGAAATCACCAAGGGCAAGCCCATTGTTATGGGCCGCAAAACCATGGAGACGATTGGGCGGCTTCTCCCAGGTCGAACAAATATCGTAATAACACGCGAGGACAGGGTGCCATTTGATGGCGCCATGCGGGCAGGGTCCGTGGCGGCTCTGGCAAAGACCGCGGAGCGCGCCTGCTCGCAGGCCTGGGGCCGTTACGTCTATGAGCACCCTGAGCTGTACGGCATGGTGGACGGACTGCGTTTCTTCAACGCGCACAATGACCTCTTCCAGGAAGTCGCCAAGTACCGGGCGGCCCGTAGGATGTGGGCCGAGATCATGCGCGACCGCTTCGGCGCCACCGACGAGCGGAGCCTCAAACTACGGTTCCACACCCAGACCGCCGGCTCCTCGCTTACCGCCCAGCAGGCCGAGAACAACATCGTCCGAACGGCCGTGCAGGCGCTCTCCGCCGTGCTCGGCGGTACCCAGAGCCTTCACACCAACGCCTTCGACGAGGCGCTGGCGCTACCCACGGAGCGTAGCGCCAGAATCGCGCTCCGCACGCAGCAGATCCTCGCCAGCGAGGGCGGCCTCACCGGAACCGCCGACCCGCTGGCCGGTTCGTACTACGTCGAGTCGCTCACGGACGCGGTGGAGGAAGAGGCCTGGGAGTACATCCGGCGCATAGACGATATGGGCGGCTCGGTGAAGGCCATCGAAGAGCGTTTCATGCAGCGCGAGATCGAGGAGGCCGCCTTCCGCTACCAGCGCGAGGTGGAGAAAGAGGAGCGCGTCATCGTCGGCGTCAACCGCTACTCCTCGGAAGAAGACCCCGACATGGACCTCCACACCGCCGACGAGGCCATCCAGGAGCGGCAGGCCGAGCGGCTCCAGGAACTGCGCGAGAGCCGGGACTCCTCCGCCGTCGAGAGCGCCCTCACCGACCTCCAGCATGCCGCCGAAGGCTCGGACAACCTGCTCTACCCGATGAAAGAAGCCCTCGCGAACCTCGCGACGCTCGGCGAGGTCTCGGATATTCTGCGAAAGATCTTCGGAGAATATCGCCCTTCATAGCGTAATCGCAGGATAGTGTGAACTGAACGACTTAAGTTTTTTACCGTTTGTCCGATAACCAACAGGGTAAAACGTATTAGTTATAGTTAGGGAGCGACCCTTTGAGGTATTTGATGTCGACCAAACGAAGAATGGCTACTGTATTGGTCGGGGCGATGGCAGCCATGCTAGTCGTTTTCCTGGTGATTCAGAGTTCTGTGCAGGACGCGGAGACCGAGCCCCAAGGCCGGCTCACACCGGCGACGGGCGAGGAACCGACCTACCCCGCAGTCGAGGGAAGGAAATTTGAGACCGGTGAGATCATCGTCAAGATCGAAGAAGAAGCCACCCCGGCGGACCTGAGAGAACTGAATCAGGAGAACTCCGCCCGCACGGAGGAAGACCTCCCCAGGAGCGACGTGAACCTCGTGGATCTCCCCCCGGACCTCACCGTAAGAGAAGCCGTGAACGTGTACGAGCAGTCGCCGGACGTCGAGTACGCGCAGCCAAATTACCTGCTCTATCCGACAAAGACGACGAACGACACGTATAACGCTCGGTATCTGTACGGCCTGAACAATACCGGGCAGACTATCAACGGGATTGTGGGTACTCCCGACGCGGACATCGACGCGCCGGAGGCCTGGGACACGACCACCGGCAGCCAGAACACCGTCGTTGCGGTTATCGATGAGGGTGTGGACGTGAACCACCCGGATCTCAAGGACAACATCTGGCGCAACCCCGGCGAGGTGGTCGGAAACGGCATCGACGACGACCGCAACGGCTACGTGGACGACGTGAACGGCTGGGACTTCGCGAACAATGACGCGAGCGTATACGACCCCGTCCGCGACCCCATAACCGGCAAGGTCACCGGCGACGAGCACGGTACGCACGTTGCCGGCACCATCGCCGCCCAGGGCAACAACTCCGCGGGCGTCTCCGGCGTCAACTGGGACGCTCAGATAATGTCGCTCAAGTTCCTCGGCGCGAACAGTGGCAACACCCTCGACGCAGTAGAGGCCATCAACTACGCGGTCAATAAGGGCGTCAAGATCAGCAACAACTCCTGGGGCGGGGGCGGATACAGCCAGGCCCTCTACGACGCGATAAAGAACGCCGACGCTGCCGGACACCTGTTCGTCGCGGCTGCCGGTAACGGCGGAACGGACGGCGTCGGCGACAACAACGACACGACGCCGAGCTATCCGGCCAGCTACAACCTGCCAAATGTCATCTCCGTCGCCGCGACCAACAACAAAGACACGCTGGGATCGTTCTCCAACTTCGGTTCGACGTCGGTGGATCTCGCGGCCCCCGGCGTTGACATAGTGAGCACCTACCCCGAGGGCGGCTACGGCTTCATGAGCGGAACCTCGATGGCTGCGCCGCACGTTACGGGTGTTGCGGCGCTCCTGAAGAGCCGGGAGCCCGGTCTCGACGACGCCCAGATGCGGTCGCGGATACTTGGTTCGGTGGACACCAAGGCTAGCCTTCAGGGCAAGGTGGCGACCGGTGGACGCTTGAACGCCGCCGCCGCGCTGGCTGGCTCAACCACCGCGCAGGCTCCAGCCCCGGCGCCCGCGCCAGCTCCCGCGCCGGCAGCGGATACGACGAAACCGGTGGTCTCCGCCGTGCGGCCGGTGGCCGGTTCGAGGACGCGGGACCGGACTCCGGCGATCAGCGCGACCGTTCGGGACGACCGGACGAACCTGGCTAAGAGCAACATCCTGCTATACGTTGATGGCCGGAGGAAGGGCACGTTTGCCTACAACGCGGGGACGGATCGCCTGACCTTCACCTCCGGTTCGCTCTCCTACGCCCGGCACACGGTCAAGATCGTGGCTCGGGACGCAGCGGGCAACGCCGTCACGAAGGCGTGGCGCTTCACAGTCGCCCGATAACCGCCAATTCGAAGCGTTAACAGAGGGGCCGTAAACTCTCCGGCCTCTATTTCTTGCAGCGCTGCGTGGTGGAATCAGCGCGCTGGCGGGTGGCCGGAGAGGAAAGGCGCTTATGGTAACATTGGCTTTCAAACGCCGGTTTTACCGGGATGTTCGAGATTTTTCAGGCGCCGGCCGCGAAGCCGGAGGAGGTTGTCAGCATGGTTGATTGGTTTCGCAGGCGTGGAAGCCGTCAGGAAGATAAGAACGCTGCGCCCACCGAGGTGAGTTCGGGGGAGCCGGAGATGCTCGATGTGGAGGGGGAGACGGCGGAGCACCTCGTAGACCGGACTCCCGCGCCGCCGGAACCGGCCGACGGTTTCTCGGAGGCGGGGATCAGGGAGGCGTTGAGGGACGTTAGAGACCCGGAGATCGGACGAGATCTTATCTCCCTGAACATGGTGCGGGCTATCGAGATCGAGGACTCCAGCGTGACGGTCGGCGTCGCCCTGACCACGGCCGGTTGCCCGATGAAGCACCGCATCACGGGCGACATCCGGGACCGGCTGATGATGATCGAGGGCGTCGAGAGCGTCGAGGTGGACTTCGGCGTGATGACCGACGACGACCGGCAGAACCTCCTAACTTCGCTGCACGGCGGGCCGTCCGAGCTTGCGCCGGCGTTCAAGGACGAGTCCCGGACCCGCATCATCGCGGTCGTCAGTGGCAAGGGCGGCGTGGGCAAGAGCACCGTGGCCGTCAACTTGGCGGCGGCTCTCGACCGGGCGGGCCACTCCGTGGAGATACTGGACGCCGACGTACACGGATCCTCGATACCCGTGATGCTTGGTTCGCTGGAGAAGCCGAACGTGGTGGGAGGCGTTATCTTCCCGATAGAGTCCGCGTCGGGGCTGAAGTTTATCTCGATGGGCAACTTCGTGAACGAGGGGCAGGCGATCATCTGGCGCGCCCCTATCGTCAACAAGGCTCTAACGCAACTGATGCGCGACGTGTACTGGGACGAACCGGACTTCATCATCGTGGACATGCCGCCCGGTACCGGTGACGTGGCCCTCACCGTGGCCCAGATGATCCCGAAGGCCGAGGCCCTCGTCGTCACGACACCGCAGGCAGACGCCGCCCGTGTCGCCGTCAAGGCCGGGAAGATGGCCGTGCAGGCGCACCTGAAGGTGATCGGGGTGGTCGAGAATATGAGTTACGCCGAATGCCCGGACTGCGGCAAGGAGCTCAAAATATTCGGCGGCGACGGTGGGGAGCGGGTAGCCGGAGAACTCGACAGCCGCATCCTCGGCCGCGTCCCTATCCTGCCGGACGAGAGCGGCGAGCCCGGACGCTCCCTGTTCCCGGTGGACTCCACGCCCGCCCGCGCCTTCGATGAAGTCGCCGCCACCCTCGCCGCCACGAAATCCCGCAAGCGCATAAAGGTACTGTAGAGCACCGCTCCAGCGGCGGAGCGCTATTGTGAGAGTCGCACCCGGCCGGGGAAGCCGGCGAACTGCGCCCGGATCACCTGCGCCCCGCTTTCGTTGACAAAGTCCGCGCCGCACTCTACCCGGCGGCGCGGTTCGTCCTTCTTTAGTACGGTTACGGTGCAGGTGATCGTGTCTCCGGCGTAGACCGGCGCGACGTACTCGAACGACATCTCGGTTGCCAGGAAACCTAGCATCCCTCCGATGTGCGTGAGCATGCTGCCGGTCAGGAGGCCGGGGATCGTGCGACGCCCGTACCAGCTCTCGCGGGCGAAGGACTCGTCCTGATGGTACGGGTTGTAATCTCCCGTGACGCCACAGAACAGCGCGACGTCCCCCTCGGTGAAGGTGCGAGTGTACGAGAACGTCTGTCCGACCCACATTGCATCGAGCGCGGTCTTGAGTCGTTGCTTGAAATCGGGCGTAGCTTCTGACACTAAGTTCCCTCCCGCCAGCGCCAGGCCAATGCGTCTTCCAGGCGGTCGCTGCCCCAGAAAAGCTCCCCGTCGACTATAAAGCTCGGAGCGCCGAAGATCCCGAGCTCCGCGGCCCGCCGTGTTTGGTCGCGTAAGCGCTGCTTGTTTTCGGATGTCTGGGCCTGCTCGATGAGATCCGCGCCCGGCAGGCCGAGATCGTCCAAAATGGCCTGGATCTCCATCGGCTCCCCGATCTCGCGGTCCTCGCCGAAGTTGGCCCGGAAGACCGCCCGCACGAACTCCGGTAACCAAGGCTCCGACCTCGCGCCTGCCAGGCAAGTGATCCGGGCGGCGAGCAGACCGTTACGCGGAAAGCGCGAGGGTTTCACAAACGGGATTCCGTCCCTCGCGCACCGGCGTTCCATGTCCCGCCACATGTACCGCCCCTTCGACGGATAGATGTTGAATGGCGAGTCGTTCCAACCTTGCTCCTCAAAGATGGGACCCAGCAAGAAGGGCCTCCAGGAGATCGATACGTCCTTCGCGCCCTCCATCTGAAAGGCCGACAGGTAAGAATACGTGCTCCCGAAGTCGAACCAGAACTCGACTTTTGACGGGGACATGGTCGACTGCGCCGCTTAGCCGATCAGCCCGAGCCCCTTCACCGCGTCGCGCTCCTCTTTGAGCTCGTTTACAGTAATGTCGATCTTCGACTGCGCGAACTCGCCGATTTCGAGGCCCTCGGCGATCTCGTAGTCGCCGCCTGAGAGCCGCACCGGGAACGACGACATAAGGCCCTCTTCCACGCCGTACTGACCATCCGACGGGACCGCCATCGAGCGAAGGCCGTCAGCGCCCAGCACCCAGTCGTGAACGTGGTCGATGGCCGCGTTAGCGGCGGAAGCGGCGGACGACGCGCCCCGCGCCTCGATAATCGCGGCGCCCCGCTTGCCGACCTCGGGCATGTACTCGTTCTCGTACCAGTCCATGTCTACCTGATCCACGGCCCGCTCGCCCTTCACCTTCGCGTTGAAGAGATCAGGGAACATCGACGGCGAGTGGTTGCCCCAGATTACGAGGTCCTGGACGTCCCCGACACTTACCCCGAGCTTCTGGGCCAGCATAGAGACGGCGCGGTTCTCGTCGAGCCGGGTCATCGCCGTGAAGCGCTCGCGCGGCACGTCGGGGGCGTTGTTCATCGCGATCAGGGCGTTCGTATTCGCCGGGTTACCGACGACCAGGATTCGCACGTCGTCGGCCGCGTTGGCGTTGATCGCCTCGCCCTGCGGCTTGAAGATCGCGCCGTTCGCCTCCAAGAGGTCTGCGCGCTCCATCCCCTTCTGACGGGGCCGGGCGCCGATCAGAAGGCCCACGTTGGCGCCGCCGAAGGCCTCGTTCGCATCAGCGGTGATGTCTACGGATTCCAACAGCGGAAACGCGCAGTCGTGAAGTTCCATAGCGGTGCCTTCGGCGGCCTTTAGGGCTGGCTCGATCTCCAGCAGCTTCAGTTTGATCTTCTCGTCGGGGCCGAGCATCTGACCCGAGGCGATCCGGAACAATATCGCATAACCGATAGCGCCGGCGGCGCCGGTGACGGTGACGGTCTTAGACATCAGGTGATCTCCTTATCCCATCGCTTACTGGAGTCTCTAGCCGACGGACACGAGGAACCCTCCGGCCGCCATGTTCCATGATAGAGGAACTCGCATTTCTCTGCCGCTACACTCCAAAGTAGAATACTTTCAGACCTTTCGAGACAGCAGGGAGAATCTTTGGAATTGAGCGAGGCCATAGCCACCCGGCAGAGCGTCAATCGGGTGAAACAGGAGCCGGTAGACCGAGCCTTGATAGAGCAGATCCTGGAGAGCGCCATCCACGCACCGAACCACAAGATCACTGAACCCTGGCGCTTCCACGTCTTCTCCGGCAAGGGTCGCGGAGAGCTGGCCCGAGCGCGCGCCGAACTGGCCCGCATCCAGTCTGAGGAGGAAGGCGAGGACGAGGAGATGGCGGCCGGCAGAATCAGCCGCGAACGCAAGAAAGCCTTCCGGGCGCCGGTGGTGATCGCCGTGATCTCGTTGGCGGGCCGCGACGAGGTGGAGACGCTCGAAAACTACGCCGCCTGCTGCGCCGCCGTGCAAAACATGCAACTCACCGCGCACTCTCTGAGCCTCGCCAGCATCTGGCGCACCGGACCCGCCGCCTACCACGGCTACATGCAGAAGTTCTTTGATCTTTCGGATGGAGACATGATCGTCGCCTACCTCTACGTCGGATACCCGGACATGGGGGAGAGGCCGCGCCGCCGCGCGCCGGTAGCGGAGAAGACCGTCTGGCATGAGGGATAAGTGGGTTGGCGCAACTTCCTTATGGGTAACGGCGTATCATAGAGCGTAAGCCAAAAAAGGAGATACTATGGGAACCATAGTAAGACGTCTACTAATACTCGCCGCGCCGTTCGTGTGGCGTAAGATCCAGCAGCGCCGCCGCCGGGACCGCTAGCCTAGTCTTTTAGCGGAACACCCTCGAAGCCCTTCTCCGAGCGTCGCACGTTGACCAGGAAGTCTTTCGGTTCGTGGTAGAGGATGATAGGTGCGTTCTTCTCCTCCGCCTCTGACAAGACCTCGATGCGGTTGCGGCGGGCGGCCTCGGGGTCGGTGTCAACGCCGGCGATGGTGTCCGGGTTCAAAAAAATCTTGCTCGGAGCCAGGTCCGCCGTGAACAGCGCCGCGTCTTCTCCGTCGCCGATCCAGACGATTTGATGCCCCGCCGAATGTCCCGTCCGTACCTCGACTCTTATCCCCGGCACCACTTCACCATCTCCATTTAGCAACTCGCACCAGCCCTCTTCGACGCCTTCGTCAACAGCCGGAACTACCATGCGGCGTCCGTCCTTCTCCGACATTTCCCGCGCCTCGTCCACGGCGGCGCGCTGCACGTAGACTGTCGCGTTGGGGAAGCTACGCGGCGCCAGCGCCCAGCCGACGTGGTCGGCATCCAGGTGCGAGAGGACGACGTGGGTAACGTCACCCGGCTTATGTCCCGCCTCGCGGATGCCGTCCATGATGTTTTTCTCGCGGTTTAGCTCGTAGCGGCCGACGAGGCCTTCGGGTAGCTCCGGGCCGAAACCGGCGTCGAGCAGCACGAGTTCATCTCCGGCTTCGATCAGTACCGCGTGCATCGCTCCGCGGATTCGAGCCTTTCTGGAACCGCCGAAGATGTTGCCCGCGTCCGTGACGAAAATGCCGTCGTCCAGGACGTGTACCCGCATCGTTCCTGCCTCGAAGCTCGTTCTAGTAGCCAAGTCGCGCAAGCCTCCCGTCGTCGTTCACCGAATGATACCGGGCGATGATATCCGCCGCTTCGAGACTTGCTCGCGTCCGCTCCGCTCGTAAGGTAGTATTCCTAGCCAGTTTGGACTAGTAAAAGTTCGCCTGTTTGGCCGATTTACTCTCCCGGCGCGTGGTGGATAATCTGTTGCATGCAAACGCGGAGGGCGATATAAGTGGGGGCTATGGGATTCGGATATCGTTGGACATTGCTCGCGGTCGTTGCGTTTATGGTCGCCGGTGCGCTGCTCTACGGTAGAAGCTCGGAGGCCGCCACCGCCTACGACTCTGAAGAGCTTCAATTTCTGCAACTCATAAACGAGTATCGCCAGAACAACGGTCTTCAGCCTATGATCCTCTCGGACACCTTGACGCTGACCTCGGATCGTCACTCCGAGGACATGGCGAAGTACGATTTCTTCGCGCACGATACGGTTCGCAGCTCCTACTACCCGGCCGGCTCCCGGCCGTGGGACCGGATGGCGGTTGATGGCTACGACTACAACACGTACCGAGGCGAGAACCTCGCCGTCGGTTACGAGACTGCCGAGGAGGCCTTCGAGGCCTGGCGCAACTCTCCGAGCCACAACGCGGCCATGCTCGACGGCAACTACAAGGTCGTCGGGATCTCGCGCCTCATCGTCCCCGGCTCCGGGTGGGGCTCGTACTGGACCACGGACTTCGGCGGTGTCGTCGACCCCTCCTCCCACCGCGCCAACGAAGCGCCCAAGCCCAAAGAGCCCAAGGCCGAAGTGCCAGCCCCGCAGCCAATAGAGCCTAAGCCGGCAGTGCCGGCTCCGAAGCCGAAGGTTACGGTGCCAGAAGCGCCCGAGCCGGCTGTTGCGAAGCCGAAGCCCACGAAGCCGCAAGACCTCGGGGGCATAGAGAACGGCGCGCTCGAAGACGCAACCATCTGGCGTCAGAGCGCCAAAGATGGCGCGGACCTCATACTTCCGGGCGGCGTGGCCCGGCTCGGCGACTACGCGGATGGCCGCGACGAGTTGAGCCAGGTGCTGCAGGTAAATCGGGGCGCCAAGATCACGTACAAGGTCAAGGTGATCTCCGAGGAACGTGAGAATCCTGCCGACCGTCTCAGGGTGCGGCTCACGGACGGTAAGGGCGAAACCTTGACCTTGCTAAAGGTCCACGACGGCGCCGACGTGGAGGGATGGCAGCGGGTAACGCTGGACGTCTCCCGCTACTCGGGGAGCGCGGTGCGGCTGAATTTCTCGGCCGTCATGGACGACGAGCGCCTGACGACCTTCCTGATCGACGACGTGGCGCTGAGAACCCAGTAGTTCCGTTTCAGGAACTTACTGCTTCCTTTATCCCCTGACGGAGCGCGGTAGCCAGCGTTTTGGGGTGCTTGAGCAGGCTGTAGATCGGTGAGTCGCCGGTGAACCCTTCGATTAGCGTTCGGCGGGCGTCCGGATCTTTCTCGCAGGCCTTGAAGAGCGGCTCCATGAGCGTGAGGTTCGGGACGAGGTTTACCATCGCGTACCCAGAGACGTGTTCGCGGGCGCGTTTGTGGCGCAGTTGCTTCTCGTAGCCTGCCAGGGTCGCGGCGGAGAAGTCGCGGCGGGCGCGGGCTTCGTGCGCCCACGAGGCAGCCAGGCGTCCCGATTCCAGGGCGTAGCCGACGCCCTCGCCGCTGATCGGGTGGATCATGCTCCCCGCGTCCCCGACCATGAGCAGACCCTGCGTGTAACGCTTCGCGCCCCACATTCCCATCTTGAGCGACCAGCTCTTCGGCGGCGCTTCGGCCTCCGCGCCCTCCAGCCATCCGGCGAGCTGCGGCTCCTCCAGGAAGCGATCGAAGTAGTCCTTGAGATTTCGCCCGCTGCGGGCCAGAGCCCGCGTCGAGACCCCGGCCCCCACGTTCGCCCGGCCATCCCCGAAGTAGAAGACCCACCCGTAGCCGGCGCCGTCCCCGTTCATGTCTTTGGTAATGAAGACGTGAATGTCCTGATGGTTCGGGCCGCCCACGTTCTTGAAGTACTGCCGGCGGGCGACGGCGTTCTGCGGCGCTTTCATGCCGGATGAGGCGAACCCTCCAATGCCGTCGGCAGCAACGACCAGCGGAGCGTCGAAGCGCAGGCTGCCCGAGCCGTTCTCCGCCTCGATGCCGGTAACGTCGCCCGCCGGTGTTCGGCGGAGCTTCGTGGCCCGGTGTCCGCTGCGGAAGTCCGCGCCCGCGCTGACGGCTCGTTCGAGGAGCTTCGCGTCGGTCTCTTCGCGGGTGATGATGTAGCCCTGCGGCCCGTGCAGCGTGGGCGGAACGCCCTGGCGCAAGAAAGCGGTCTGCGTGTAGAGCGAGAGGCCGGTGAACTTACCGTGGTGGGGCTCGTCCAGCCAGTCGCCGAGGCCCATCAGCGCGACCTCGGAGGCGGCGTGCGGCATCAGGCCGTCGCCGCAGGGTTTGTCCCGCGGGAACTCCTGGCGGTCCAGGAGCAGGGTGTTGAGCCCGGCGCGGGCGGCGTAGTAGGCGGTCGCCGAGCCGGCCGGCCCCGCGCCGACGACTATGAGATCGTAGCGTTCCGTCATCCCTCTCCTTCTCGACCCGCTCGCTTCTATGCCAGAATGTTCGTCGTCCCGCTCCGAGGAGCCGGGCGTGGTTCATTATACGTTGCACTTGATCGGAGAGGAGACACCGGTATGGTCGACCGCAACCGTCCAGCGCGCTACGAGGTTGGTGGTCGGGCCGCTCTCAAGGCCACGGGCCAGCCGGTCGAGATACTGGAGGTCAGGCGCGGGGAGTTCGTCCCGGATTTCGTCTACAAGGTGCGGGTGCTGGCCGAGCGCCCGGCCCGGCCGTACAACCTCTCCGTACCGGAACACGACCTCTCGGACGCGCCTGAATGACGCAACCCGCTCCTAGAAGCCGTCGCCGGTGGTGACGCTCAGGTAGGCGACGTCCACGAGCGGGACGCCGGTCTCCAGGGCGCGTTCGACGGCACGGACGAGGGCTTCGGCGGCGACGCCGGGGTCCGGGAAGTGTCCGTCGAGGAGGCGCGCGGCCCGGGCGATCTCGTAGAAAGAGAAGCGGCGGCGTTCGCCGGTCAGGCGATGGAGCGCCTCAAGGACTTCGAGGCGCAGCGAGACGAGTTGTTCGAGCCGCCACCGAATTTCATCTCCCGTCAGGCTCATGGTCTGGTAGAGGCGTGCTATCTCCGCGACCTGCACCAGCGCCGCGGCACGCTTCTCCAGCCGGCCGACAGCCGTCTCGTCCAGATAGCGCCGCGCCGTGATCCTGGCGAGCGCCAACCTTCCTTCCGGCCCATCGTACCCGGAGAGCAGCGGCCAGCCAGAGGGCTCATGGAGCAGAATGTGGGTCCGCGCCTCTTTATCTCCGATGAACACCCGTGGCGTATGCCCTCCGGCGTAGTAGGAGATCTGGGCCGCCATCCGCCAGACCTCCGCGTTATACGTCCCGGTCCGGATCTCGACCCACCGCCGGACCGTCCCGGAGTACAGACGCTCCAGCGCCCGCCACGTCGCGTCTCCCCGGAGGTCCAGATCCCCCGGCTGCTCCGTGACCACGTTTACCTCTACTTGTTGGATGGCCGCCGCGTACGCCTCCCGGATAGCGATCAGCAACTCCTCGAACTCCTCGTCCACGCGGCCGGAGAGGTAGCGGCGGCGCTCGGCGGGCAGAACGTACATGAGGCGGCTCTTGATCCGGCGCTCCCGGCCTTCGGCGGCTTTTAGGCGGTCGATAGCCTCGTACAGCTCCCGCCGCCGCTGGTAGACGAAACCGGTAAGGCGCTCTACTTCCGGGTCTGTGGCGAAGCTCTCGGTCCAGGCGTCGTCCCTGGCGGCGCAGACGGCATCGTGGGCGTTCTCGGCCCGCACGACGGCCCGCTGCTCCCGCTCGCGCTCTAGCTGGGCCTCGCCCAGTTCACGTTCGAGTGTCTCGATGGTTGACGACATCAGAAGATCCCCATAGCCCCTGAGAAATACGTCTTTCGATCATTCTACAGCAAGCCGGGCGCGGCGGGACTGCGGTTGCGCTCGTCTGCCCGAACAGGTAAATTGAATTGTAGCCACAACGCCAAGGGAAGGGAGCGTCGCGTGGACTTCAATACGGGAGGCGGCACGGGGGATACTGCGAGTCCGGGTGGTTCGTCCGGCGGCACGGGTGGCGCGCCACCCACAATGACCGGCGGTACGGGCGGGGACTTCGACTATCGGGACCCGGTCCAGAGCTTCATAAGGACTGTGACATCGGTGGTAACCCGTCCGGCGGCGTTCTTCAACGGCATACAGCGGCGGGGTGACTTCATCAACCCGCTAGTCTTCGCTCTGATATGCGCGGTGATCTCCGCCGTGCTCGCGGGCATCGTATCGTTCTTTTTTGCCCTCGCGGGTGGAGACCAGGGTGTGGGGGCCGCGCTGGGCTCGCTGATCGGGACCATCGTTGTTACACCGATTCTCTCGGCCGTGGGGCTGTTCATCGGAGCGGGAATCTTTCATCTTCTGGTGATGCTTCTGGTGAGGCCGAGCAACGCGGGTTTCGAGGCCACCTTCCGGGTTAGCGCCTATGCGTCCGTCACACAACTCGTGGCCTGGATACCGATCATCGGGTTTATAGTGAGCCTGTATGGACTCTACCTGGGCATCGTGGGCATAAGAGAGGTCCACTCGACGACCACGGGGCGGGCGGCGCTGGTCGTGCTCATACCTGCGGCTATCGTGATCCTTTTCGTACTCCTGGTTTTTGCTGCGGTCGCTGCCTTCTTTATCTCGCAGCAGTAGTCCAGACCCGCTTAGGCGCACGAGGAACGGCCCGGTTCGAGAGCCGAGGTTAGCCACGTGCTTGCCCGGTCGCTATACTAAGCTGCGGTCAAACCGATGGTCTATAGCGAAGGGAGCAAGCGCGTGGCGCAGACTATTACTCTCATACCTGGTGATGGCATCGGCCCCGATCTCACCGATTCCGTCAAAGAGGTCATCGGGGCTCTGGATGTGGATATTGAGTGGGAGGTCGCCGAGGCTGGCGAGACAGTGATGGACCGGGAGGGGACGCCTCTGCCCGAGTCCGTGCTGGAATCCATCCAGCGCAACAAGGTCGCTCTTAAAGGACCGCTGACCACGCCGGTCGGGACCGGGTTCCGTTCGGTCAACGTGGCGTTGCGGAAGGAGCTGGACCTCTACGCCAACATCCGGCCGAGCCTTAGTCTGCCGGGCGTAGAGACGCCGTACAAGGACATCGACCTGATCATTTACCGCGAGAACACGGAGGACCTCTACGCCGGGGTCGAGCACATGGTCGGCAAACACGCGGCGGAGTCCATCAAGATCATCACCCGTGAAGGCACGGAGCGTATCTGCCGCATGGCCTTCGAGCGCTCCAAAGAGCAGGGCCGCAAGCACATCACGGTCATCCACAAGGCGAACATCATGAAGTACACTGACGGCCTGTTCCGGGACGTGTTCTTCGAGGTCGGCAAGGAGTACGAAAACGACTTCGAGGAGATAGACGACCGCATCGTGGACAACATGTGCATGCAGCTCGTTATGAAGCCGAACATGTACGACGTGCTGGTCTGCCCGAACCTCTACGGCGACATACTTTCCGACCTGTGCGCCGGCCTCACCGGCGGCCTGGGCGTGGCTCCGGGCGCGAACATCGGGGAGGAGATCGCGGTCTTCGAGCCGGTCCACGGCTCCGCGCCCAAGTACGCTGGGCAGAACCGCGCCAATCCGCTCGCCACGCTGCTCTCGGCCAAGGAGATGCTCATCCACCTCGGACACAACGATCAGGCCGACAGGATGCAGACGGCTATCGAGGTGGCTTTGAAGAGCCCCGAGACGCGCACGAAGGACCTCGGCGGCAGCGCCGGGACCAAAGAGTTCACGCAGGCTATTATCTCGAATCTCTAAAGACGCGGCTGAAGGGCCGTCGGCGTTTTGCGTATAGCGTTCTTCACGGAGACCTTCCTTCCGGCGACGGATGGCGTCGTCACGCGGTTGCGGCATACCATCGAGGAGTTGCAACGCGCCGGGGATGAGATGTTGATCATCGCTCCGAAGTATGGCGAGGGGCCGGGTTCTTACCTCGGCGTACCCATCCACCGGGTGCCGAGCGTGCCGTTCCCGCACTACCCGCAGATAAAGCTCGCCCTCGCCAACCGCGCCGTCGGCCAGACGCTGCGGGACTTCGGGCCGGACCTGATCCACGCCGTAAACCCGTTTATCCTGGGGCCGGGCGGCCTGTACTACGCAAAACGCCTGAAGATCCCCATAGTTGCCTCCTACCACACGAACATCGCCACCTACGCCGATTACTACGGTCTTGGCTTCGGTCGCAAGGGGACCGAATGGTACACGCGCAACCTCCACAACCGCGCGGATCTCAACCTCTGCACCTCGCAGGCTACATTTAATTACCTGGCGAGCGAGGGGGTCGAACGGCTCCGGCTCTGGCCCCAGGGCGTGGACGCGGACCGCTTCCACCCCGACAAGTTCTCGAAACACTGGCGCGTGCGGCTGACCGGCGGGCACCCGGAGGACCATCTGCTGCTCTATGTGGGCCGGCTCGCGCGGGAGAAGGGCATCGAACGTCTCAAGGACGTCTTGCGTGAGATGCCGGGTGTCCGCCTCGCGCTGGTCGGGGACGGGCCGGGACGCCGGGATCTCGAAAAAGTTCTCGCCGGCACGCCGACGGTCTTCACGGGGACACGCAAGGGACAGGAGCTTTCAGCGGCTTACGCCTCCGCCGACGCGCTGGTCTTCCCTTCAACCACCGAGACACTAGGGCTCTCGATGCTCGAAGCCCTAGCCTCCGGGTTGCCGGTGCTGGCCGCCCGCACGGGGGCCGCGGGAGAGGTCGTCGAGGACGGTGAGAACGGCCTGCTCTACGAGCCGGGTTCGACACCCTCTCTGATCTCCGCCGCCCGAAAGGTACTCTTCGACGAGAGTTTGCGGCTCCGGTTGAGCGGCAACGCCCGCGCGGCCGCCGAGGAGCGGGACTGGGAGAGTTCCACCCGTGCTCTGCGCGGCTATTACGGAGAAGCGTTGGCGGCGCGATGAGGAAGCGCGACAAGTTCCGTCGCGGCAGCAAGCGATTCTCTCAGTTCACCCTCGTCGGCATCCTCAATGCCGCTGTGGATTTCGGGGTGCTGAACCTGTTCCTGTGGCTCGCCCCGACGAGGGACCCGTGGGAGCTCGCGCTCTTCAACGGCATTGCCCTCGTGTTGGCGAACCTCAACAGCTACTGGTGGAATACGCGCTGGACCTTCCGCAGCCGCGCCGAGAACGACCTGCGGCAGGTTGTGCTCTTCGCGCTGCAGGTTCTCGTGAACATCGGGGTCAGCAGCGCGATCTTCTGGGCCCTCATTCATCCACTCCTGACCGATACGGATATTCCGGCATATCTCGTCGGCAACGTCGCCAAGCTGATCTCGGTTATCGTCGCCTCGACGATTAGCTTCTTTATCATGCGCTACCTGGTTTTCTCCCGAAAGCGGTGGTTCGGAGGGCGCTTGTAAGAGCCGAAAGCCCGTGCTAAATTATTGCAGCGCGAAAGCGATAGCTGAAGCGCGATGCGGAAGTAGCTCAGCTGGTAGAGCATCACCTTGCCATGGTGAGGGTCGCGGGTTCGAATCCCGTCTTCCGCTCTGGCCGTAGGGAACACCTCGGCGGCATGGCCGAGTGGTTAGGCAAGGGTCTGCAAAACCCTGTACCCCGGTTCGATTCCGGGTGCCGCCTCTCGACGGGTACGGGCGATTAGCTCAGGGGGAGAGCGCCTTCCTGACACGGAGGAGGTCAGTGGTTCGAATCCACTATCGCCCACTCTCTTAACCGGCATTCTCGCCGGTTTTCTCCTGATTTTATTTCGTATCCGCCTAGCAGGTAGAATCGGTATTCGATTATGGTGTTTGCCCTGATAAGCGAGAGGATCGGTCGATGGCTGTGGTCAGACTACCCGACGGTAAAGAACTTGAGATAGAGTCCGGCGAACGGGCGCGGGACGTGGTGGAGAGGATCGGTCCGCGCCTCGCCCGCGACGCGGTCGTGGCGAAACTGAACGGCGACCTCATTGACCTCGACGCTCCGCTGAACGGTGGGGGCGACTTCGAGGTCGTTACGAAGGACTCGCCGGAGGGACTCTACGTGCTGCGCCACTCCACGGCGCACGCGATGGCCCAGGCGATCACGGAGCTGTATCCCGGCAGCAAGCTGACCATCGGGCCACCGATAGAGAACGGCTTCTACTACGACATAGAGGTCGCTGGACGCATCACCGACGAGGACCTGCCACGCATCGAGGAGAAGATGCGCGAGGTGATCAAGCGGGATCTCCCGATACAGCGCGAGTCCGTGCCGAAGGCGGATGTCGAGGCCATGTACGAGGACAACCCGTATAAGCTGGAGCTGATCGAGGACCTCGAAGACGGCGACATCACCGTCTACCGCCAGGGCGACTTCTTCGACCTGTGCCGCGGCCCGCACGTCCCGACGACGGCGAAGCTCGGCGCGTTCAAGCTCCAGAACATCGCCGGAGCGTACTGGCGCGGCGACGAAAAGAACACCATGCTCACCCGCATCTACGGCACGGCCTGGCCGACGGAGAAAGAGCTGAAAGCGTACCTGCGGCGCCTGGAGGAGGCGCGCCAGCGCGATCACCGCAAGATCGGCAAAGACCTTCATCTCTTCACCTTTTCGCCGGATATCGGGGCGGGTATCCCGATCTTCCTCCCGAAGGGCGAGATGCTGCGGCACCTCATGGAGAGCTACGTCCGGGAGGTCCAGACCCGGCACGGCTACGATCACGTTTGGACCGGGCACTTGGCGAACGAACAGCTCTACATCAAGTCCGGGCACATCGAACACTACCGCGACGACATGTTCCCCCCGATGGTAGACGGAGACACCCGGTACCGCCTCAAGCCAATGAACTGCCCGAGCCACATGACGCTCTTCAACACGCAGTCCCATTCCTATCGCGACCTGCCGCTGCGCTACGCCGAGTTCGCCACGCTCTACCGCTACGAGAAGAGCGGACAACTCACCGGTCTCACGCGGGTGCGCGCTCTTACGCAGGACGACGCGCACGTCTTCTGCACCGAGGGGCAGGTACAGGAAGAGTTCGCGCGAGCGCTGGAGATCATCCGCGAGGTCCTCGACACCTACGGCTTCGAGGACTACCGGGTCCGGCTTTCGATGCGCGACCCGGAGAGCGGAAAGTTTATCGCCGACGACGAGAAGTGGACGCGGGCGGAGAACGCCCTGCGGCAGGCCCTCGACGCCGCCGGCATCGCCTACGACGAGGTGCCGGGCGAAGCCGCATTCTACGGTCCGAAGGCCGACTTCATGGCGAAGGATGTACTCGAACGGGAGTGGCAGCTCTCCACGATCCAGGTGGACTTCATCCAGCCCGCGCGGCTGGGGTGCGAGTACATCGGGGAGGATGGCCAGCCTCACACGCCCGTGCTCCTGCACCGGGCCGTGACGGGTACGACCGAGCGGTTTCTGGCGGTGCTCATAGAGCACTACGGAGGGGCGTTCCCGACCTGGCTCTCTCCGGTGCAGGCCGTGATCATCCCGGTCGCCGACCGGCATCTGGAGTACGCTCGAAAGGTGCAGGCGACGCTCGGGGCTGCGGGTATCCGCGTCGAGGTGGACGACGCTCTAATGAGCATGCAGAAGAAGATCCGGGAGAACGCCCGGCAGAAGATACCGTACCTGCTCATCGTGGGCGACGATGAGGCGGGGGCGGGGACGGTCAACGTGCGGCGGCGCGGGGAGAAGCAGCAAGAGGCGGTCGGGATAGATGAGTTCGAGTGGCGGGTGCGGGAGGAGATTGCAGCGCGCGGCTCATATAGACAGTAGAGGTCAAAGCGGGGTATACTCTTGCATGTCGTTAGGGGTCCGCGCCTGTCCGGCGCCTTAGCATGAGTAAGCTGGTGCGGGATAGTGGTCCCGAAAAATAGGTATTGAGAGGAGTGGTGCACAGTAGCAACTGAAGAAGAGCCGAGGATCAACGGTGAGATCCGGGCACGCTCGGTAAGGTTGATCTCCGCGGATGGCGAGCAGATGGGGATAAAGCACATCCGCGAGGCTATGGATTACGCTGAGAGGCTAGACCTGGACGTCGTGGAGGTCGCGCCCAACGCCAACCCGCCCGTGGTCCGCATCATGGACTACGGCAAGTTCAAGTACAAGAAGGAACAGGACCGCAAGGCCGCGCGCAAGAAGCAGGTCAACGTCAACGTCCGGGAGATAAAGCTCCGGCCGAAGATCGGGGACCACGACTTCGAGACGAAGAAGAGTCACGTCGCACGCTTCCTCAAAGGCGGCGACAAGGTGAAGGTCACGATCATGTTCCGCGGTCGCGAGGTGCAGCACCCCGACCTGGGTGAGCGCCTTCTCCGGCGGCTCTCCGAAGACGTGGACGAACTGGGCCGCGTCGAGAGCCAGCCGAACCTCGACGGACGCAACATGGTGATGGTTCTGGCCCCGAAGAAAGAGCAGAAAGAAGCGGTGTCCGAGGAAGCTCAGGAGAGCCCCGTACGACGCTGATCCGACGTTAACGCAACAGTTTGCTACAATACCGACCGGCGCTCGTTTAGCGAGGTGCCGATACAGGCGAACCGGCTTCGACTCCCGTGCCGCGAGCCTTTCGAGTAGTAATGTAATCAGAGACGAAACGTGGAGGAAAACCAGTGCCGAAGATGAAGACCCACAAGGGCGCCGCCGGGCGCTTCGAGGTTGGGAAAAAGGGCAAAGTACGCCGCCGCAGGAGCGGTCACAACCACATTCTTGAGAAGAAGAGTCAAAAGCGCAAGCGGCGCTTGAATACCGGGACCACTATCCACGCCGCTGATGAGAAGCGCATCAAGCGTCTGTTGGGGGTGAAGTAGCATGGCTCGCGCAGCACGCAGCCTCCACGCCCGCAAGAAGCGCCGCAAGGTACTAGAGCAGGCGAAGGGCTACCGGGGAACTAAGCACAGCTCGTACAAGCGGGCCAAGGAGCAGGTCTGGAAGAGTGGCGTCTACGCTTATCAGGGCCGCAAGCAGCGCAAGCGGGATTTCCGGGCGCTCTGGATCCAGCGCATCAACGCCGGAGTTCGGGAGCACGGTCTCTCCTACTCGCAGTTCATCCACGGCCTGCGGCTGGCCGAGATCGACCTGGACCGCAAGATCCTGGCCGACCTCGCCGCCACGGAACCAGAGGTCTTCGCCGCCGTCGTCACCCAGGCGAAGAACGCCCTCGAAGGTAACCCCGTCGAGAGCCGCGTGAAGGTAGAGCGCAAGGCCGAACCCGAACCTCGCCGCAAGCCGGCCCCTCGCAAGGCCACCAAGAAGCCCGCGTCGGAGACATCCGAACCGGCGGCTGCAACCGGGCAGGAGGCCGTCCAGGCCGAAGCGCCGGAAGCCGTCGCCGACGAACCGGTCGCGGAGCAGCCAACGCCTGAGGCGACGACCGAAGCAGCGACAGAGACGACCCCGGAGACGACCGAGGAAGTCGAGGCTACCGAAGCCGCGGAGCGCAAGGCCGAGGAGCTTGACGTTGACCTCGAATCCGTCGAGGGTACGGGCGCCGAGGGGCGCGTGCTCGTCGAAGACGTTGAGCAGGCCGCTGACGAGCAGGGCAAGGTCGTTGCCACGGACGCCGCGGAGAAGAAAGCCGAGGAGCTTGGCGTGGACCTCCAGACCGTCGAGGGCACCGGCGCTAACGGGCGTATCACCGTCGAGGATGTGGAGAAGGCCGCCAAGTAGCTGGCGGCCTGGGTCCTCGTAGTCCTCGCGGCGCGTGATCTCCGCGAAGCGGGCCGCGAGGCTCAACCAGAATAAACACCGCGAAGCCGAAGGCCTCTTCCTGGCCGAGGGTGCGGCGTTCCTGGAAGAGTCTCCCGAACCGCCCACCGCGCTCTTCGAGACGCCCGAAGAGGTGCGAAAAATCTCGACCTTCACGACCCCGACCGGACCGGTCGGGGTCTTCCCATTCCTGGACGTTGACCGGGATCTCCTTCTACAACGCAGCGACGTGGTCATCCTTCTACACGGCGTTCAAGACCCTGGAAACGTCGGCACCATCATCCGCGCCGCCCACGCCTTCGGGGCGGGCGTCGCCCTCTCGACCGGCTGCGCGGACCTCTACAACCCCAAGACCGTCCGGGCAACGATGGGTTCTATCTTCCATGCACCGGTCGCAAGGCACCTCGACTCGCTGGAACTTCTAGCTGCCGCACACGACGCAGGATTTGTTCGGGTCGCCGCCGTGGCGGGTTCTGGGGAAACCGCTATCGAGTTGCCGGCCAGCAAGCTTCTGATAGCCGTGGGGGCTGAGGGATCGGGCTTGCCGGAAGACGTAGTTTCAGCATGCGATACAGGCGTGACCATACCCTCGCGGGCTGCCTCGCTCAACGCCGCGATGGCCGCTTCCATACTGCTCTACGAGGCGTATAGGCGTGTGCTACCATAGCGCTCATCATGACGACGGGTGGCCGGATAGAGGATCTCAAGAACCAGGCGCTTGCGGCGGTGGAGGCCGCCGGTTCCACCGCCGATCTCGAAGCTGTTCGGGTGAAATATCTCGGCCGCTCTGCCGAACTCACAGAGATAAAGAAGAGCATCGGCGCTCTAGCCCCGGAGGAGCGCAAGGAAGTCGGTGGAGCTTCGAACCGCGCCACCCGCGCCATCGAGGCGGCTATCTCGGAGCGTTTGGAGGACCTGTCCGTGAGGGAGCGTGAGGAGCGCCTGCGCGCTGAGGCGGTGGACGTCACCCTGCCGGGAGCGCCGGTTCCGAGAGGACATCTGCACCCTTCGATGCGTATCGTGGACGAGGTGGTGGACTTCTTCGTCGGGCTCGGATACCGGGTTGCGGAGGGGCCGGAGGTCGAGACCGACTACTACAACTTCACGGCGCTCAATATCCCGCCGGGGCATCCGGCGCGCGGGATGCAGGATACATTCTTCCTCGATGACGGGTTGGTGCTCAGGACGCACACTTCGCCGGTCCAGATCCGAACGATGCTCTCGCAGGAGCCGCCGGTCTACGTAGTGTGTCCTGGACGCACCTACCGGCGGGACTCGGACCCGACGCACACCCCGATGTTCCATCAGATCGAAGGCCTCGCCGTGGACCGGGGGCTCACGTTGGCCCACCTCAAGGGTACGCTCGCGGCGATGGCCCGGCA